>JAEWCW010000022.1 GCA_023390415.1 Pseudomonadota bacterium
CGAGGAAGACCAGCCAGCCGCCGAAGCGGCCGAACAGATTCTGCACCTTGTCGACGTCGTAGCAGTCCATCGAGAGCCAGCGGCCGTGGCGTTCGATGAAGCGGCGGAAGCGGATACGGCCCACCCAACGGGCGAGAAAGTACCAGAAAAGGTTGCCGACCATCGCGCCGGCGGTCCCGGCGGCGATCACCCCGCCGAGGCTCATCGGCCCGTTGGCGGCGCGGATTCCGGCGATCGGCATGATCACTTCGGACGGGATCGGCGGGAACACCGTCTCGAGCAGCATCAGCAGGAACACGCCGGCATAGCCGCCCCAGTCGATCAGGCGGATGACCCAGTCGCTCATGGAAGGGAGACGCTCACGTCAGCGCAGCCGGCCTTCGATCGCGTCCCACAGGCGCGCCGGCGTGTCGGTGCCGTTGAACCTGTCGATGGCGACGATGCCGGTGGGGGAGGTGACGTTGATCTCGGTCAGCCATTCGCCGCCGATCACGTCGATTCCGACGAAGAGCAGGCCGCGCACCTTCAATTCCGGCCCGATCGCGGCGCAGATTTCCTGCTCGCGGGCCGTCAGCTCGGTCTTGGCGGCAGTGCCGCCGACGGCGAGGTTGGAGCGGATCTCGCCCGTGCCGGGAATCCGGTTGACGGCGCCCGCCACCTCGCCATCGACGAAGACGATCCGCTTGTCGCCCCCGGCCACCCCCGGGAGGAAGGCCTGCACCATGTGCGGCTCGCGATAGGCGGTGTTGAACAGCTCGATCAAGGAGGCGAGGTTGGCGCCGTCGCGGCCGATCCGGAAGACCGAGCCGCCGGCGAAGCCGTGGATCGGTTTGACCACGATCTCGCCATGGCGCTCCAGGAAAGCGCGCGCCTCGTCGAGCGAGCGGGTCACCAAAGTCGGCGGCATGAAGCGGGCGAAATCGAGCACCCAGATCTTCTCGGGCGCGTTGCGCACTGCGGCGGGGTCGTTGACCACCAGGGTCTGGCCCTGGATCCGCTCGAGCAGGTGGGTGGCCGTGATGTAGCCGAGATCGAAGGGTGGGTCCTGGCGCATCAGGACGACGTCCGTGTCGCCGCCGAGATCGAGCTTCACCGGATCGCCGAGCTCATAATGGTCGCCGTGCACGCGCCGCACGGTCACCGGATGCGCCTTCGCCCAGACGCGGCCGTCGGCGTAATTCAGGTCGTCGGCGAGATAGTGGAACAGGCGGTGTCCGCGCGCCTGCGCACCCAGCATGATCGCGAAGGTCGAATCGCCCTCGATGTTGATCCGTTCGAGCGGATCCATCTGCACGGCGACATTGAGGCTCATGCGCCGCCCTTAGGCGAGGTGGGCGATGCTGTCACCCACCTCGCCGAAGGTCAAACGAAGCTGAAATCGTAAGTGGTGACGATCTCCCAGTCGCCGGTATGGACCTGTCCGGTCGCGAAGATGGTCACCGTCTCGATGAAGCCATGGTCGTTGATCTGATAGGTATTGCTGTTGCCCGGGCCCACGCGCGTGAAGGTCGTCCCCGGGGCATAGCCGACGAGCACGATCGAATCGCCAAGCGCGTTGCCACGTCCCCAGAAGTCGGTGATCACGTCGCCGTTGGCCTCGCCCTTCCTGAGGATGAAGACGTCGTTTCCGGCGCCGCCCGTCATGTTGTCGGCACCAGCGCCGCCGTCGATGATGTCGTCGCCGTTTCCGCCGTTGAGGACGTCGTTGCCGCCGCCGCCCTTCAGCGTGTCATGGCCGTCCATGCCGTAAAGCACGTCAACCTCTACGCCGCCCCAGAAGACGTTGTCGCGGGCATCGCCCATCACATTCTCGCCATGGACGTCGTCGACGTTGACGACCATGTCGAAGTCCGCGCTCGCGCCCTGATCGTCAGTCGCGCGAACCCGGATCGTGTGAGACGAGGCCTGCTCGTAATCGAGCAGTAGCCCGTCGGCGACGGTGACGTTGCCGTTCGAATCCATCGCGAACCGGCCGCCGGCATTGTTGAGCAAAGTGTAGGTGAAGCTGCTGCTGTCGGGATCCTGGGCGACCACGGTGCCGACGGCGCTGCCGTTATTGGCATCCTCCGGCGCATGAAGATTGCCGGTGACTCCGGTCGGCGCGTCATTGACCGGCGTGACCGTCACCGACACCGCCTGCTCGGCGAAGCCGCCATTGCCGTCGCTGATCAGGATGGTGAAGCTGTCGGAGCCGTTGAAGTTCGGGTTCGGCGTGTAGGTGAAGGTGCCCGCCCCCTGGTTGAAGCTCACACTGCCGTTGGCGGCGGTGAAGCCGGGCTTCTGCGAATAAGCGAGCGTGTCGCCATCGATGTCGGAGGCGCCGATCGCCGTGGCCGCCGACGCATTGTCCTCGGCCGTGCTGACCGAGTTGGTGGCCGGAGCGGTCGGTGGGTCGTTGACCGGGGTGACCGTCACCGAGACGACCTGCTCCGCGGTTCCGCCATTGCCGTCGCTGATCAGGATGGTGAAGCTGTCGGAGCCGTTGAAGTTGGCGTTCGGCGTGTAGGTGAAGGTCCCTGCACCCTGATTGAAGGACACGCTGCCATTGGCCGGGCCGAAGCCGGGCTTCTGCGCGTAGCTCAGCGTGTCGCCGTCGACGTCGCTTGCCGAGATCGCGGTGGCGGCGGAGCTGTTGTCCTCCGCGGTGGTGACGCTGTTGGTTGCAGGTGCGGTCGGCGGGTCGTTGACCGCAGTCACCGTCACCGAAACCACCTGCTCCGCGAAACCGCCCTGCCCATCGCTGATGAGGATGGTGAAGCCGTCCGAGCCGTTGAAGTCCGGATCGGGCGTGTAGGTGAAGGTGCCCGCTCCCTGGTTGAAGGTCACCGTCCCGTTTGCCGCGCCGAAGCCCGGCTTCTCGGAATAGCTGAGCGAATCCCCGTCCGGGTCGGTGGCGCCGATCGCCGTCGCCGCGGACGCATTGTCCTCGGCGGTGCTGACCGAATTGGTCGCTGGCGCGGTCGGCGGATCATTGACGTTGATCACGGTGATTAGGACGAGGTCGACGTCCTGCTGCGCACCGCCGTTCCCCGTCTGGCCGAGATCGTTGGTCGTCATCGTCAGCGTGTCGACGCCGTCGCCGTTGGCCGAATAGGTCACCCCGCCGGGCGCCGCGAAGGTGGCGTTGAGCGCATTTTGGGTGCCGGTGAGAACGACCGTCGCAGTGCCGTTTCCGCTGACACCAACGCCAGGCCCGGCGGCGACATTGAGCGTGCCGAGGGTGACGGCCAGGGTCACCTGGATGGCGTCATTGGCCGGATCCGCGTCGACGTCGCTGACCGAGAGGCCGGTGATCGCGGCGGGCGGGTCGGTCTCGAGCAGCGAGACCGGGCCGCCGGTCGTGTTGACCGGGGCGTCGTTCGCTGCGGCGATGTCGACCAGCACCGTCTCCTCGTCCGAGAAGAGCAGGCCGTCGGTGACCGAGAAGGCGATCTCGCGCGTCGGCGTGTTGCCGTAATTGTCGGGATTGTCGCCGCTGATCGAATAGGAGACGAGCGCGAGCGCCTGCTGATATTCAGCGAACGTGGCGGCCCCGGTCAGAGTCATCACGCCGGTCGCGCCATTGTAGCTATAGCTGATCCCGGACGGGAGGACGCCCGAGGTCGTCCCGCTGATGGTCAAGGTCTCGGTGGACCCCGCGGCGGCGTTGAAGCCTTGCGAGATCCGCACCTTCGCGCCGGCCAGGTGGTCGAGTTGGTCCGCCGTGTCGGAATCGTTGAGGCTGATGCCGGTCAGGACCGGGACCGGGACGCTTCCGCCGGAGCCCGCCCCCGGCGTTTCGGCGGCGGCGGCAGCGCTGTCCGTCGCCGCTGCGGTGGGGGCATGCTCAAGGGTGAAGCCGCCCGGGACAAGGCTGCCCGGATTGTTGATGTTGGCGAAGAATGTGGGGGTGCCGCCGGACAGCGATCCGCGCCAGACCCCCTCGTCGCCGAAGGCGGAGCTGGCACCGGTGAGGTCTGCGACGTACCAGTGGCCGGTGGCGAAATCGATCTCGAGGTCATCGAGCAGCCCCTCCGGGCCGCTGCCTGCCACCTGCTGGTAGATAAGCGTGTAGGTGCCCGCGGCATTGCCGGTCAGCGCGTAGCTGTAGATGCCTCCCATCTGGACAACCGGATCGGTCGTCGACGGATTGCCGTCGCCCGGGAAGCCGCCGTCGCCGTCATGGTCGAACAGGATGGTGGCGGTCGAGAAATAGAGCGTCGACCCGTCCGGGCTGACGGTGAGGCCTTCGAGCGAACCGCCCTCCTGCGGGAAAGCCTCGCCGGGGGCGGCGCTGCCGTTCGGCATGGAATCGTCGTCATCGGGCTGGAACGGCAGGAGGGAGATGCCACCGTTCAGGAACGTGAAGGCGCCAGCGCCCGATGCCGGGGTCAGGCCGGTGACCTTGTAGATGTAGTTCTTGCTGACGGCGTCGCCGCTGCTCCCCCCGATGACGCGGTGGCTGGACAGGTAGACCGAGCCGGTCGTGAAATCGATGACGAAGTCGTCGATGAAATTGTTGGTGTTGCCGTTCGGATTGCCCGATCCGAGGTTGGCCAGCGCCGTCGTGGCCTGGAGCGGCGTGTTGTATAGGACTTTGTCGAGCCTCTGCCCGTGGGTGAAGTAGACGATGCCGTTGTTCGGATCGATCTCGAGATTGTCGATGCGTGAGGCCGTGCCGGTCGTCGTGTCCTGGTAGAGGACGATCAACATCGGCGGGTTGCCGGCGATCAGATCGGCGATGTTGCCCTGAAGTACACGATTGTGGCCGCCGCTGATGTCGCTGTCCGCGACGAAATATTTACCGTGCACCGTATCGAAGACGATGTCGTTGACCCGGAAGAATCCCTCCGCCGTCGTCGTTGTCCCGAGATTGTCCGTAAATCCCTGATAGATCTTGAGAAGATCGTAGCCGGTCTGAACAGAGCTGATCGTGGAATCTCCGCTAACGCGGACGATAGCGTTGCTGGTGGTCCCGGAAGCGGCCATCCAAATCTGGACGTCGGGCGTAGAGGCGGATGCTGGCATGACCTAGGCTCCCCCGTGCGACTCGCGTCGGGCAAGTCGCGAAGCGCTGAGGATGTCACGGAACGGCCTGCCGAAAAACGATTTTCTCAGACCGTTTCGCTACCGCGGTCCGATTGCCCCCGAAAATGTTCCTGGCGGGAGGCGGAAATCAACTTTGCGAAACGTTCGTCAGGTGGCGCGGCAACCTTCCACGCACGAGGAAGACGGCGTCGATGCGCAGGTCGTCGCCCGGGCGCGCATAGCGAGGCGCCAGAGCGCCCGCCGCAGCGACGACTCGGCGGAGACGCCATTCGTCGAGGGCGAAGCCGGCGGCATCGTCGGAGGCGCGCGCCTTGACCTCGACGAAGGCCACGATCCGGCCCCGCCGCGCGATCAGGTCCACCTCGCCGAGCGGCGTGCGCACGCGGCGGGCGAGAATCCGCCAGCCTTTGAGCCGGAGCCACCAGGCCGCGAGCGTCTCCGCCCGTCGGCCTTTGCGCTCCCGCTCGCGGCGGTTCATTTGAGCGCCTGCGCCCGCTCGTAGACGGTGCGACGGGGAAGGCCGAGCTTTGCCGCGACCTCGGCTGCCGCGCGGGAGGGGGAGAGGCGGGACATCGCCTCGCGGAGCGCCTCGTCCACGTCCGCCTCGCCGATCGGCGCTGCCTCGGCGGGCGGTCCGACGACGACCACGATCTCACCCTTGGGCGCCGCCTGGGCATAGCGCGCGGCGAGCTCGGACAGACTGCCGGTCACCGTCTCCTCGAACCTCTTGCTGATCTCCCGGACGACGGCGGCCGGCCGGTCGCCGAGCCCGTCCGCCATCGCGGCGAGCGCTCCGGCGAGGCGCGGTCCGCTCTCATAGAAGACGAGGCTGCCGTTGAACGTCGCCGCCTCGGCGAGCGCCGTCCCACGCGCGCCGGGCTTGGCAGGGAGGAAGCCGAAGAAGGCGAAGCGGTCGGTCGGAAGCCCGGCGAGGGTAAGCGCCGAGATCACCGCGCTCGGCCCGGGGATGGTGAAGACCGGAACGCCCGCAGCCCGCGCGTCGCGGACCAGCTTGTAGCCGGGGTCCGAGATGAGCGGCGTCCCGGCATCCGAAACCAAAGCGACCGCCTGGGTCGCCATGCGCCCGACCAGGTCGCGGCGGACGCTCTCGTCGCTATGGTCGTGATAGGGCTTCATCGGCCGCTTCGCGCCGATATGGTTGAGGAGCTTGGCGGTGACCCGCGAATCCTCGACCGCGATCAGGTCGGCGGCGGCAAGGGTCGCGGCGGCGCGCGGCGAGAGATCGGAAAGATTGCCGATCGGGGTCGCCACGATATAGAGGCCCGGCTCGAGTTCATCGCTCATGAGGGTTTCGGTCATGGCATTTCGGTCGCTCCCATCGCAAGCCGGGGGCGCGCTTGCGCGGCTCTCCCTCCTCGGGATTCTGGCCTTGGGGATTGCCGGCTGCCAGCTTGTGCCGAAGAGCGGCGACCGGACGGGCTCGACTCCGGCCCCGACCGAAGTCTCCGAGGACGATCTCCCGGGCCCCGTCCTGCCCGCCGGCGAGACCCGCAACCGCGTCGCCGTGCTGGTGCCGCTGACCGGGAGCAATGCCGCGGTCGGCCAGTCGATCGCCAATTCCGCCAATCTCGCGCTCGCCGATCTCGGCTCGGAGCGGATTCGGATCACGGCCTACGACACCGCGCGCAGCGGCCCTGAGGCGGCGGCGAGCCAGGCGCTTGCAGACGGCAACGGCCTGTTCCTCGGGCCGCTCCTCGCCGAGGATGCCCGGGCGATCGCGCCGATGGCCCGGCGCGCCAACGTGCCGGTCATCGCCTTCTCCAACGACGTCAGCATCGCCGGCGACGGCGTCTATGTGATGGGGCTCAACCCCGGCCAGTCGATCGATCGGGTCGTCCAATATGCCCGCAGCCGCGGCGCGACCCGCTTCGGCGCGCTGCTTCCGACCAGCATTTACGGCGAGCGCGCCGGCCGCGCCTTCACCGCGTCGGTCCAGCGCGCTGGCGGCAATGTGGTGAGCGTCCAGACCTATGACCGCACGCCGGAGACGCTTCGCACGGCGGCGACGGCGCTCGCGCGGCAGGGGCCGTTCGATGCCGTCCTGATCGCGGACGGCGCGCGCATGGCCGCGATTGCGGTGCCGATCGTCCGCCGGGGCGCACCGCAGACCCGGATCCTCGGCACCGAATTGTGGGCGACCGAGGCCAATGTGGGCGCGCAATCGGCGCTCCGCGGCGCCTGGTTCGCCGCGCCGTCCAGCGCCAATTTCGAGCAGCTGCGCACCCGATACAGGGCGCGCTACGGCAGCAACCCTTATCGGCTGGGCAGCCTCGGCTACGATTCGGTGCTGCTGGCGGTGCGGATCTCCGAGAATTGGCGGCTCGGCCGGCGTTTTCCGGCGCGCCAGCTCAGGAACGACGACGGCTTCGTCGGAGTCGACGGGGCCTTCCGCTTCGGGCGCGACGGAATCGCCGAACGCGCACTGGCAGTGCTGGAGGTGACCGCGGCGGGCACCAACGTGCTGGCGCCCGCGCCGACGAACTTCCGCGGCAACTAGCGGACGATCTCGGCCAGGATCGCGTCGAGGAGGAGCATCCCGGCGGGAGTCGCGCGCAGGCGATCGGCGTCGCGAGCCAGCAGGCCCTGGGAGGCGAGCCGGGCCACGGCGTCCATGTCCAGGCCGCGGCCGAGCCGGTCGAGGGATATGCCTTCGCGAAGGCGAAGCCCCATCAGCAGCGCTTCGGGGAGCGCGTCCTCGGGCGCGATCGACTGTTCCTCGGCGATGCCGTGGCGGTTGCGCTCCAGGCCGGACAGCCAGTTCTCCGGCTTCTTGTGGCGCCGCGTGAACGTGCTGCCCCGCCGGCCATGGGCGCCGGGACCGACGCCTGCATAATCGCCGTAGCGCCAGTAAGTGAGATTGTGGCGGCTCTCCTCGCCGGGGCGGGCGTGGTTCGAGATTTCGTAGGCGGGGAGGCCGGCCGCCGCGGTCATCTCCTGAGTCGCCTCATAGAGGGCTGCGCCATGGTCGGGATCGGCGGGGACGAGCTCGCCCTTGGCGACCATGGTCGCGAAGCGCGTGCCGGGCTCGATGGTGAGCTGGTAGAGCGAGAGATGGCCGGTGCCGAAGGAAAGGGCGCGGGCAAGCTCGCTCCGCCACCCTTCCTCAGTCTGGCCGGGGAGGGCGTAGATCAGGTCGAAGCTGACCCGGTCGAACGCCCGCTGCGCGACCTCCAGCGCGGCGAGGCCTTCGTCCACATTATGGGCGCGGCCGAGGAAGCGCAGAGCATTGTCGTCGAGCGCCTGCAGGCCGAGCGACACGCGGTTGACCCCGGCCGCGGCGAGATCGGCGAAGCGCGCCGCCTCGACCGACGAGGGATTGGCCTCGAGCGTGATCTCGATCCCCGCCTCGAAGCCCCAATGCGCCTCGGCCGCGCCGATGATCGCCGCGACCGTCTCGGGCGGCATCAGCGAGGGCGTGCCGCCGCCGAAGAAGATCGAGCTCAGCCGGCGCCCTGCAGTCTCCCGCGCCTCATGCGCCAGGTCCGCAAGCATCGCCGCGCGCCACTGCGCCTGGTCGACCGCCTCGCGGACATGGCTGTTGAAGTCGCAATAGGGGCATTTCGAGACGCAGAAGGGCCAGTGGACGTAGAGCGCCATTCCCCGGACTGGCGCCGAGGCTGGCACGGGCCTGTCCATCAGGTGCCGAGCGCCGCCACCAGCTTGGCGAAGGCGTCCGCGCGGTGGCTGATCGCGTGCTTCTCGGCGGGGTCCATCTCGCCGAACGTCTGGTCGCGGCCGGCGGGGACGAACATCGGGTCGTAGCCGAAGCCCTTGTCGCCGCGCGGCGGCCAGACGAGCGTGCCGTCGACCCGCCCCTCGAACCATTCGGCATGGCCGTCAGGCCAGACCAAGGCGAGCGCGCAGACGAAATGGGCGTCGCGGCTCACGTCCGGGCCGAGCGCCTCGAGCTCGTCATTTACCCGGCGCATGGCGTGCATGAAGTCGCGCTTGCCGTCGACGTCGCCGGGCTCGCCCTCGGGCGGCACCTGGCCCTCGAGGATCGCCCAGCGCGCCGAGAAGATGCCCGGGCGGTTGCCGAGCGCCTCGACGCAGAGGCCGCTATCGTCGGCCAGGGCAGGGAGACCGGTCAGGTCCGCCGCCTGGCGCGCCTTGAGGTCGGCATTCTCTGCGAAGCTGACGCCGATCTCGTCCGGCTCGGGAAGGTCGAGCTCGGCCGCCGAGACCGGCTCGACGCCATAGGGGCCGAGCAATTCCAGAATCTCGCGGACCTTGCCCTTGTTGTGGCTGGCGATGACCAACTTGCCGGCGAGCGGCCTCATCGCCCGGTCGCCCGATCTTGAGCGGCAAAAATCTCCCCGCAGCCGATCCGCGCCAGGCGGAGCAGGCGCAGGAGGCCTTCCTCGTCATAGGTCTCGCCTTCGGCGCTGGCCTGTACTTCGATGATCTTGCCGTCGTCGGTGAGCACGAAATTGCCGTCGGCGCCGGCTGTCGAATCCTCGTCATAATCGAGGTCGAGGACCGCAGTGCCATTGTGGATGCCGCAGCTCACCGCAGCGACCTTGGCGGCGATCGGATCGACGGCGAGCTGCTTACTCTCGAGCAATTTGTCGACGGCCATGCGGAGCGCCACCCAGGCGCCGGAAATGGCCGCGGTGCGGGTCCCACCGTCGGCCTGGATCACGTCGCAGTCGAGCGTGATCTGGCGCTCGCCGAGCTTCTCGAGGTCGACCACCGCGCGCAGTGAGCGCCCGATCAGCCGCTGGATCTCCTGGGTGCGGCCGGATTGCTTGCCGCTCGCCGCCTCGCGCCGGCCCCGGGTATGGGTCGCGCGCGGAAGCATGCCGTACTCGGCGGTCACCCAGCCCTTGCCCTTGCCGCGGAGCCAGGGCGGCAGGTTCGTCTCGACGCTGGCGGTGCAGAGCACCTTGGTATCTCCGAAGCTCACCAGGACGCTGCCCTCGGCATGACGGGTGAAATTCGGCTCGATCGCGATGGCACGCATCTGGTCGGGGGCGCGTCCGGACGGGCGCATGGGATTCCTTTCGCTGGGGTCGCCTCCCTTAGACAGGGGCGGCCGGCGAATCCACCCAAAGCGCCGCCCGATAGCGTTCGAAGCAGCGCGCGCCCGCGGTCAGCCGGATCAGCGCGCCCTCGGCCATCGCCCGCGCGCGCCGCGGGTCCTCGGCGACGAGCGGGCGGATCACCTTCGCGTTCCAGTCGGCGCTGTGGCGGACGTCGAGCACCGCATGGAGCTCGAAATAGCGCCGTGCCTTGCCGTCGATGCCGAGGCGCCGGAGGCCGTCGGCGACGCAGCGGCTGCGGCCGGGCGCGGTCAGCTCGATCACGCCGAGCGCGCCGACCGAATGCCAGGCGTAGCGCCGGTTCATCGCCATCGCGGTCATCGCATTGGCGAGCGCGAGGCTCTCCCAGACGGTGTCCTCGATCTCCGCCTGAAGGCCGAGCTGGCGGATCAGCCCGTCGAGCATCGGGCCGTGCATGCCCTTGGGATTGCCGCGGCCCATCTCGTCCCAATAATTGTTGGCGAGCTCCATCTTCGCCTCGGCCGGCATCTTGACCTGGGTCAGCGCCGTCAAATCCTCGAAGCCGGCCTCGCCGGCCGCTTCCTGGGCGAGGAAATAGCGGAAATGATCGAGCTCCGCCTGCTCGGCAAGCCAGGGGAAGAGCGGGTCCTGCTGGCCCGGCCCGTTCTCCATCAGCGCCTCGAACCAGGCGATGAAAGCATCGGCATCGTCGGGCGCCTCGGCCGCGCGGCCGGCGATCTCCGCGCGAAGCTCCTCGATGAACGCGCCCTCGAGCCGCTGCATGCGCGTGTCCTCGCTGAGCCGCATTGCCCAGTCGTCGCCGGGGAATTCGGGCGCGAGCCGGCGACGGTTCCAGAGCGCGAGGCCGCGTTGGAAGTCGTCATTGAGGAATTGCGAACGCTCAGGCGCGTCGCGAAAGAGTGTAGCCAAGTGGATGATCCCGTTGAGAATGTTTGAATTCGAAACTTGTCGGGAGGGTCATTGTTCCGCCGGGGTGACGACCGGCCGCGCGGCGCCTAAATAGCCGCCATGGCCTCGACCCCCGTCATCGAGCTGAGCGAGCGCGCGCGCGACGTGTTCCGACTCGTCGTCGAGGAATATCTGGGCGCCGGGCTCCCGGTCGGTTCGCGCACAATCTCCAGGCTGCCCGGAATCAACCTGTCGCCGGCGTCGATCCGTAACGTGATGCAGGATCTGGAGGAGCTCGGCCTTCTCGCCCATCCCCACGTTTCGGCCGGGCGCGTGCCGACCGAGACCGGCCTTCGGCTGTTCGTGGACGGAATGATGCAGGCCGCCGAGCCCAGCCCGGCGGAGCGCGCGGCGATCGAGCAGCGCCTTCGCGGCGGCGGGCCGATCGAGGATGCGCTCGCCAATGCGACGGCGGCGCTGTCCGGCCTCTCCGCCTGCGCCGGCATCGTGCTCGTGCCCAAGCGCGAGCCGGTGCTGAAGCAGCTCGGCTTCGTCTTGCTCTCGCCCCGCCAGGCGCTTGCGGTGATGGTCGGCGGCGACGGAAGCGTCGAAAACAGGGTCGTCGACCTCCCGCCCGGCGTAACCTCGGCGGCACTTGCCGAGGTCGGCAATTACGTCAGCTCGCGCCTCTCCGGCCTCACCCTGCAGCAGGCGCGGGCCCGGCTCGACGCCGAGATCAGGGACGGCAAGGCGGCACTCGACACAGCGGCGCAGGAGCTGATCGACCGCGGGCTCGCCATCTGGTCCGAGGACGGCGACCGGCGGCCCGTGCTGATCGTCCGCGGCCAGGCCAATCTGCTCGAGGACGGCGCTGCCGCCGATCTCGAGCGGGTCCGCCAACTGCTGGAGGAACTGGAAGGCAAGGAGGAGATCGTCCGCCTGCTCGACAGCGCGCGCGCAGGCAAGGGGATGAAGATCTTCATCGGATCGGAGAACAAGCTCTTCGCTCTGTCCGGCTCTTCCGTTATCGCGGCGCCCTATCGCGGCGGCGACGGCAAGGTGGTCGGAGTCGTCGGCGTGATCGGCCCGACCCGGTTGAACTACGCGCGGGTCGTACCCATGGTTGATTTCACGGCACAGGCACTATCGAGATTGATGGCATGAACGAAGAACAGGACGTCCAGGATCAGGAGAATCTCGAGCCGCAGGCGGGCGCGGATGCCGCGCAGGATGCGGGCGGCGAGGGCGAGCCGGATCGCCTCGGCGAGCTGATGCGGGAGCTGGAGGAGGTGCGCCAGCACGTCCTCTACGCCCAGGCCGAGACCCAGAACGTCCGCCGCCGTCTCGAGGCCGAGAAGCAGACCGCCTCCACCTATGCCGCGACCGGCTTCGCCCGCGACATGCTGTCGGTGAAGGACAATCTCGAGCGCGCGCTCGCCGCGGTGGGCGCCGATCTCGGCGAGGATCCGCGGCTCAAGGCGCTGGTCGCCGGAGTCGAGGCGACCGCGCGCGAGCTCGACAGCGTCTTCCAGCGCAACGGCATTGTCCGCGTCGAGGCGATCGGCCAGCCGCTCGACCCCAACAAGCACCAGGCGATGCTCGAAATCCCCTCGGCCGAGGCCGCGCCGGGAACGATCGTCCAGGAGATGCAGCCCGGCTACATGATGAAGGAGCGCCTGCTTCGGCCGGCGCTCGTCGGAGTCGCCAAGAAGCCGGACTGAGAGAACCCGAGCGAGACCGTCATCCCGGCGAAGGCCGGGATCTCAGGGAGACCATTCTCGGCCGCTTTGCAGCGCTGCATTCACCGCGGCGTCTACTGGTCCTGAGATGCCAGCCTTCGCTGGCATGACGGTCTCGCTCCGCCCCCTAAACCCCCTCAGATCCCCTCGTCGACCATGTCGATCTCGCGCACGCGGCGGCGCTGGCGGGCATCGTCGACGAGGCGGCGGAGCTCCTCGCGTCGGGCCTGGGCGCGCTCGACATGGGGGAGGCGCAGCACCGAGCCGCGGGTGGTCTCGTCGCTCGACGTGATCCCCAACGTGCCGATGCCAGCGAGCTGGTTGATCAAGGTGAAATCGAGCCGGACATCCTTGACCCGGTAGAGCTCGATCTCGTCGATCGACTTCACGAAGATGCCGCGCCGGATGAGCAGCCGGTCCGGCGAAATCTCAAAGGCCGCGGCGAGATTCTTCACCCACACGAAGAGGATGATCGCGAGGCCGATCGCGGCGAGCGCCAGCGGCCATGTGCCCCATTGGCCGATCAGCGTGCCGACCAGCCCGGCGACGATCAACAGGATCGTGCCCCAGCCGGCGAGGGTGCCGCGCAGCCAGCCCAGCGTCGACGAGCGAAAGCGATCGACATTTGCTTCCATCATATTTCCCCCGATGAAGGTCCTGCGCAGAATAGCATGATCGCTGATCGAGGCTAATCCTTCCGGGCCCGTCTCGACTCCTCGCCGCCCGCGAGGTTATCGTCGAGGCGCTGAAAAAGAACAGGAGGAAGCCTCAATGCGCGTCACCTGGACTCTCCCCGCCTTCGCACTGCTCGCCGGAAGCTTCGCGCTCGCCGGCTGCGCCCGCACGACGGACGAGGGCGCATCGACGCCCGCGGCGGTCGCGCCGGCGGTCGCCGCACCGCTCATCCCGCGCAGCGCGATCTTCGGAAATCCGGTTCGCGCCGCCGGCCGGATCAGCCCGGACGGCCGCCATGTCAGCTGGCTCGCGCCCGTCGACGGCGTCCTCAACGTCTTCGTCGCCCCGGTCGACAATCTCGATTCCGCCCGGGCGATCACCCGCGACACGCGCCGCAACATCCAGCAATATTTCTGGGCGCCGGACAGCCAGCACGTCATCTACCTGCAGGATGCCGGCGGGAACGAGAATTTCCAGGCGCACAGCGTCAACATCCGCACCGCCACGGACCGCAACCTCACCGAGGACGGGCCGAACGTCCGCGCTACAATCCAGGGCGTGAGCCCGCTCCGCCGCGACGTCGTCCTCGTCGGCCTCAACGGCCGCAACCCGCAGCTCTTCGACCTCTACGAGATCAACTACCGCACCGGCGAGCGCCGGCTGGTCCAGGAGAATCCCGGTTATTCGGGGTGGGTCGTCGACAATCAGCTGCGCCCGCGCTTCGGCACCCAGCAGGTGCCGGGCGGCGCCACGAAGGTCTTCCGCAAGACCGACGCCGGCACCTGGCAGGAGGTGCTGACCATCCCGACCGAGGATCTCCAGACCACCAACCCGATCGGCTTCAACCGCGCCGACAACGCGCTCTACTGGGTCGACAGCCGCGGCCGGAATACGGCGGCCTTGATGCGGATGGACCCGGTCACGCTGCAGACGCAGGTGATCGCCAGCAACCCGCGCTCCGACATCTCGAACGTCGTCATCGACCCGCGCACGCTCGAGCCGGTCGCTTATTCGGTCAATTATCTGCGCCAGGAGTGGACCCCGCTCAACGGCGAGATCGGCGCGGATCTCCAGTATCTGCGCTCGCGGCTGCAGGGCGACATCAACATCGTCTCGGCGACGGAGGACATGTCGAAGCTGGTGGTCGCGGAGAGCGCGGCGGAGCGGCCGGGGACTTTCTATCTCTACGACCGCGCCAACCGGAACCTGCGGATGCTGTTCTCGACCCGCCCGGATCTTGCCAACTACCAGCTCCAGCCGATGCACCCGGTTGCGATCCGCTCGCGCGACGATCTCGATCTGGTCAGCTATTTGACGCTTCCGCCGGGCTCGGACGCCAACAATGACGGCCGCCCGGAGCGCCGGGTGCCGATGGTGCTCTACGTCCATGGCGGGCCCTGGGCGCGCGACCAATATGGCTACAACGCCATCCACCAATGGCTCTCGAACCGCGGCTATGCGGTGCTTTCAGTCAATTATCGCGGCTCGACCGGCTTCGGGAAGCAGTTCATCGAATCCGCGGTCGGCCAATGGTCGGGCAAGATGCACGACGATTTGATCGATGCGGTCGACTGGGCGGTAGAGCGGGGCGTGACCGCCCGCGACAATGTCGCGATCATGGGCGGCTCCTATGGCGGCTATGCGACGCTCGTCGGCCTGACCTGGACTCCGGACCGCTTCCGCTGCGGGGTCGACATCGTCGGCCCGTCCAACCTCGTCACCCTGATGGAGAGCTTCCCGGCCTACTGGCGGCCGATCCTCGCCGGCACCTTCTATCGCCATATCGGCGATCCGGCGACTGCGGAGGGCCGCGCCCGCGCGCTCGCCCAGTCGCCGATCGGCCGGGTCGACCGGATCCGGGTGCCGCTCCTGATCGGCCAGGGCGGCAACGATCCGCGCGTGGTCAAGAACGAGTCGGACCAGATCGTCGCGGCGATGCGGCAGCGCAATCTGCCGGTGACCTACGTCAACTTCCCCGACGAGGGGCATGGCTTCGTCCGGCCGCCCAACTCGATGGCCTTCTGGGCGATCACCGAGGCCTTCCTCCAGCCCTGCCTGGGCGGCCGCGTGCAGCCGATCGGCAATGACTTCGCCGGCTCGTCGCTGCAGGTGCTTGAAGGCAGCCAGCACGTGCCCGGCCTGGCCGAGGCGCTTGCGCGGCGGCCGGCCTCGGGCTCGGGCAACTAGCGGCGCATAGCTCCCAGGCGGCGTTCCCGGTCAGTGACCGCCGTGAACGTCGCCGGGGGCGCGCACTTCCGCCTGGACGGTCACCGGACTTGCGCCCGCGAACGTGAAGGTGAGTGGGATGTGCCCGCCGGGCCGGAGCGCGGGATCGAGTTCGAACAGCATGACGTGACGCCCGCCCGGCGCGAAGGCGACCGCCTCGCCCGTCGGCAGCGCGACCTCCGCGACCGGCTGCATCCCGGCCTCGTGCAATTCGGTGCGGCCGGCATTGGCGCTGGCGACCCGCTGAAGGCGGACGTCGGCCTTGGGCGCCGTCGCCGTGAAGTAGGCGGCGCCGGGGCGCCCCGCGACGGCGGGCAGAGTGACGATCGCGCCCTCGACGCGCACAGCGTCGCTGTCCGAATTCGGGGCAGAGCAGGCGGCGAGGGCGGCGGCCGCGGCGAAGAGGGTGAGAACGGTTCGGCGCATGGCGCGCTCTTAGGCCGAGCCCACTTCTTGTCGCAAGGCGAAGCGCTCCTATATCGCTCCCGAAACACTTGGTCCGGCTCGCCTCCGGGGGGCCGAGGCCTTCAAAAACTGGGGCAAATGAGGATCCTATGGCTAGAGTAATCGGTATCGATCTCGGCACCACCAACAGCTGCGTCGCGGTGATGGAGGGCGGCAAGCCCAAGGTCGTCGAGAATGCGGAAGGGGCCCGCACCACGCCGTCCATCGTCGCCTTCACCAAGGACGGCGAGCGCCTGATCGGCCAGCCGGCCAAGCGCCAGGCGGTGACCAACCCCGACAACACCGTCTTCGCGGTGAAGCGCCTGATCGGCCGCCGCTTCGAAGATCCCATGACCAAGAAGGACATGGAGCTCGTCCCCTACAAGATCACCAAGGGTCCGAATGGCGACGCCTGGGTCCATGCGGGGGGCAAGGATTATTCGCCGTCGCAGATCAGCGCCTTCATCCTCCAGAAGATGAAGGAAACCGCTGAGGCCTATCTCGGCGAGACCGTCACCCAGGCGGTGATCACGGTTCCGGCCTATTTCAATGACGCCCAGCGCCAGGCGACCAAGGATGCCGGCCAGATCGCCGGCCTCGAGGTGCTGCGCATCATCAACGAGCCGACCGCGGCTGCGCTCGCCTATGGCCTCGACAAGCAGGACGGCAAGACGATCGCGGTCTACGACCTCGGCGGCGGCACGTTCGACATCTCGATCCTCGAGATCGGCGACGGCGTGTTCGAGGTGAAGTCGACCAATGGCGACACCTTCCTCGGCGGCGAGGATTTCGACGCCAAGATCGTCGATTATCTCGCCGACGAGTTCAAGAAGCAGGAAGGGATCGACCTGCGCGGCGACCGCCTGGCGCTCCAGCGCCTCAAGGAAGCGGCCGAGCGCGCCAAGATCGAGCTCTCCTCGGCCCAGACGACCGAGGTCAACCTGCCCTTCATCACCGCGGACCAGAACGGGCCGAAGCACCTGGTCAAATCGATCAGCCGCGCCGATCTCGAGCGCCTGGTCGAGGACCTCATCAAGCGCACGCTCGATCCGTGCAAGAAGGCGATCGCCGATGCCGGTGTGAAGGCCGAGGACATTAGCGAAGTCGTCCTCGTCGGCGGCATGACCCGAATGCCGCGCGTCCGCGAGGTCGTGAAGGACTTCTTCGGCAAGGAGCCGCATACCGGCGTCAATCCGGACGAGGTCGTCGCCATGGGCGCCGCCATTCAGGCCGGCGTTCTCCAGGGCGACGTCAAGGACGTGCTCCTGCTCGACGTGACCCCGCTGTCGCTGGGCATCGAGACCCTGGGCGGAGTCTTCACCCGGATGATCGACCGCAACACGACCATCCCGACCAAGAAGTCGCAGACCTATTCGACCGCCGAGGACAACCAGAATGCGGTGACGATCCGGGTCTTCCAGGGCGAGCGCGAAATGGCGGCGGACAACAAGCTGCTCGGCCAGTTCGACCTGGTCGGAATCCCGCCGGCGCCGCGCGGCGTGCCCCAGATCGAGGTCACCTTCGACATCGACGCCAACGGCATCGTCAACGTCTCGGCCAAGGACAAGGGCACCGGCAAGGAGCAGCAGATCCGGATTCAGGCGTCCGGCGGGCTCTCCGATGCCGACATCGAGAAGATGGTGAGCGAGGCGGCCAATTTCGCGGAAGACGACAAGAAGCGTCGCGCCGCGGCCGAGGCGAAGAACAATGCCGAGAGCCTGATCCACACTACGGAGCGCCAGCTTGCCGAGCATGGCGACAAGGTCGACGAGAGCCTCAAGACCGAGATCCAGGGCGCGATCGATGCCGCCAAGGCGGCGGTCGAGAGCGGCGACACCGACGCCATCAACGAGAAGGCGCAGGCGCTCGCCCAGGTCGCGATGAAGCTCGGCCAGGCGATCTACGAGAAGGAGCAGCAGTCCGCCGCCTCTCCGGGCGCGGATTCGGGGGCTGGCGCCTCGGGCGCGGCCGGCAGCGAAGCCGGCGGCGAAGAGGTGGTCGACGCCGAATTCTCGGAAGTCGACGACGAGAACAAGGGCTGAGGATGCGCAGCGCCGTCATGCCGATGCCCGTCGGCATGACGGCCTGTGGGGGCAGTCATGGTTGAAACCGATTATTACGAGCTGCTGCAGGTCGATCGCAGCGCCGACGACAAGACCATCAAGTCGGCCTATCGCCGGCTTGCGATGGAATGTCATCCCGATCGCAACGGCGGCTGCACCGACGCCGAGGCGCGGTTCAAGGCGATCAGCGAGGCCTATGACTGCCTGAAGGACCCGCAGAAGCGGGCCGCCTACGACCGCTTCGGCCACGCCGCCTTCCGGAACGGCGGCTTCGGCGGCGCCAATGGCGGCGCCCAGGATTTCGGATCCTTCTCCGACATTTTCGAGAACATCTTCGGCGAGTTCATGTCGGGCGGGCCCGGGGGCCGGCGCGACAATGCGATGCGCGGATCGGACCTGCGCTACGACCTCGAGATCAGCCTCGAGGACGCCTATTCCGGCCGCCAGGTCGAGATCAGCGTCGACACGACCGTCCGCTGCGAGCCCTGCGAGGGAAGTGGCGCGAAGCCCGGCACCTCGGCCCGCGCCTGCTCCACCTGCGGCGGACGCGGCCAGGTCCGCGCACGCCAGGGCTTCTTCGTCATCGAGCAGACCTGTCCCGGCTGCCGGGGCGCAGGGCAGGTGATTGCCGACCCGTGCGAGACCTGCCGCGGCGAGGGCCGCACCGAGAAGCGCAGCGCGCTCACGGTCGAGATCCCCGCTGGGGTCGACGAGGGCACCCGCATCCGCCTGTCCGGCAAGGGCGATGCCGGCGTCCGTGGCGGCCCCAATGGCGATCTCTACATCTTCATCCACCTGGCCCGGCACGCAATCTTCCAGCGCGAGGGCTCGACCCTGTTCGCGCGCTGCCCGGTGAGCATCACCACCGCAGCGCTCGGCGGCTCGATCGAGGTGCCGGGGCTCGATCGCAAGAAGCACGAGGTCCGGATCCCGGCCGGAATCCAGTCCGGCAAGCAGCTGCGGATCCGCGCCGCCGGAATGCCGGTGCTCAACGGCCGCGGCCATGGCGACATGGTGATCCAGGTCGAGGTCGAGACGCCGACCAAGCTCTCGGCGCGTCAACGGGAATTGCTCGAGGAATTCCGCAAGACCGAGACTGGCGACGAATGCCCGGCCTCGAAGAGCTTCCTCTCCAAGCTCAAGGCTCTCTGGGAGGGCTGATCTCCAGTGCTTGCCGTGCGGGGCGGAAGGTGTAGGCTCGCCGCATTCGCAGGAACGGGGGTCCCGCATGCGCCGCTTCGCCATAGCCTTGCTTCTGTCCGCCGCCGCCTGGCCCGCATCGGCGCACCAGGCGCAGGAGGAGGTTCAGGTGCGAGTCGAGCGGGTCGCGCCGGGCGTTGCGGTGCTGTTCGGCCGCGGCGGCAATATCGGCCTGAGCTACGGCGCGGACGGCAACGTCCTGATCGACGACCAATATGCGCCGCTCACGGAGCGCATCCTTGCGGCGGTCCGCTCGGTCGATCCCGATCCGGTGCGCTTCGTCATCAACACCCACTGGCACGGCGATCACACCGGCGGGAACGAGAATCTCGGCCGTCAGGGCGCGGTGATCGTCGCCCACGACAATGTCCGCCGGCGGATGTCGATCGAGCAAATGCTTCGCGGCACGCCGGTTCCCGCCTCGCCGGCCGGCGCGCTTCCGGTCGTCACCTTCGCCGAGGGACTCAACTTCCACCTCAACGGCGACGAGATCCGGGTGCTCCATGTCGAGCACGCGCATACGGACGGAGACGCAGTGGTCTTCTGGAGCCGCGCCAACGTCCTCCACATGGGCGATACCTTCTTCAACGGCATGCTGCCCTTCATCGATCTCGAATCGGGCGGCTCGGTCGACGGCGTTCTCGCGGCGCTCGGCCGGGCGCTGGAGATCGCCAACGAGGACACCGTCATCGTCCCCGGCCACGGCCCGGTCGCACGCCGCGCCGAGCTTGTCCGCTACCGCGACACGATCGCCGGCCTTCGCGACCGTGTGCGCGCCGAGATCAGGCGCGGGCGCAGCCTCGATCAGATCAAGGCCCTCCGCCTCGCGGACGCCCACGGACGGGCAAGCGACTTCATCTCTCCCGACGCCTTCATCGAGACTCTGTACCGGGACGAGACCACGCCCCGGGGCGAGCGCGGATAGGCGCGGCACGTCGCATCCAGGCCGCGCCCGGGCGCTTCGCGTGGATAGGGAGGCGGGGTCGTCCGTTTAAGGCCTTCGACTGCGCCGAAGCCGCGCAACGCTTCCCCGCAGCCCATGTGAGAGATGGAGAAGATGCGATGAAAACCGCCGCCTTTGCGGTCGCCTTGCTCTTGAGCGGCGCCGCGGTCGCCCAGACCAGCCAGACCACCGACGACATGAGCCAGGCCAACCAGCCGGTCGCCACGACCCACAGCACCATGCAGGACATGAGCATGGCGGGCACCGGCGCCACCGTTGAACCGAGCAACGCCCATCCGGAGCGCGACGCGCGCGGTCACCTGGTGATCTCGGCCCCGGCCATGGTCCCGGCAGGCTGGAACGGCACCGTGGCGAGCGCCATGGGCGGCCCGCTCGAATCCGCCGCAAATTCCGACTACCCGCCCTGTTCGGCGACGGTGACCGACAATTGCGTGCAGACCTACGAGCGCGGCCGAAGCTCGCGCTAGGTGACTAGGCGCACCCGCAGCGCGGCGGCGAAATCGTCGCGCGGCGGGGCGTTTTCGAGTTCTCGCAAAGCGGAACATGTGACGGCCTGATGTCAACGCCGTTTCGGCGCTGTGACGGCCATGTTTCACCCCCGTAATATGCGTGTCTCGGACAGTTAATGTCCGCGTCACGCAGGCATCATCTTCAGGACCTAGTTCGGACGGCAGGGAACGATTTGTCGTTCCCCTTGCTGCTTCCAGAACGGGAACCCTGACATGCCGAAGTTTCATCTGCTCCTCGGCGGCGCGTTCATCGCCGCCGCGGTCCCTGCTCATGCCGCGAACGAGACGGCGCCGGCCGCGCCGCTTACCTCGGACGTCGCGGGGGACGTCGCCGCGGAGGATGACCAGCTCGGCGCCATCGTCGTGACCGCACTGCGCCGCGAGACCAATCTTCAGGACACGCCGATCTCGATCTCGGTGATGGATTCCGAAGCGCTCGCCGATCGCCGGGTGCAGAGCCTGCTCGATCTCGGCGACGGCTCGGTCCCGAGCCTTCGAGTCGCCACCTACGAGTCGCGCCAGTCCGCGCTCACCATCGGCATCCGGGGAATCGTCCCGGGCGACGCCAACCAGCCGGCGCGCGAGCAGGGCGTCGGAATCTATATCGACGGCGTCTATATGGGCCGCCAGCACGGCCTCAACGCCGCCCTGTTCGACGTCGAGCGCATCGAGGTTCTCAAAGGCCCGCAGGGCACCTTGTTCGGCCGCAACACCGAAGGCGGCGCGGTCAACATCGTCACCCGCGGGCCGAGCGGCGAGTTCGGCGGCCGGGTGATCGCCGGCATCGGCAATTACGGCAGCTACAACAGCGCGCTCCACCTTGACCTGCCGGAGGTGGCGAACATCTCTTTCAAGATCGACGGGATCATCCAGCACCAGGGTGCGACCACCGAAAATCCGCTCGAAGGCCAGCTCGGCTGGAACTATTATCATCGCTACGGCGGCCGGGTCGCGGCGCGCTGGCGGCCGTCCGACCGCTTCACCGCCGACATCGCCTACGATGTCGCCCGCGACGAGAACACGCCCCTCTACAGCCAGCTGATCAACTTCAATCCGGAGAATTATCCGGTCGCGACGCTTGCCGAGATCGCGGCCAACGGCAACCGCCTGCCGCCGGGCAAGATCGCACCGCTGCCGCCGATCGTCACCGTCAGCGATCGGCGCATGGATCGAGCCGACATCGGCGTGCCGCAGCAGCCGAGCGTGGACCGCACCGACGGGGTGATGGCGCGGCTGTCATGGCAGGTCGCGGATGATATCGAGCTCCGCTCGATCACCTCGCGCCGAACCGTCGATGCCGAGCAGTGGGACAATTCGGGCGGTGCGCACCGCACGCCGACCTTCCTCCCCAACGCCAATTTCAGCCGCTACAGCCTTTCGCACCTCACCCAGCGCCAGATCAGCCAGGAATTCCAGGCGGTCGGCAGCTTCCCGGAGATCGATTTCGTCGCCGGCCTCTTCTACTTCAACGAGCGCGTTGCGGAGAAAGCGGCGACTCCGAACACCAACCGCTGGAACGCGACCGGCACCGGCTACACGATCAACGACGCGCGGACCTGGGACCCGGGCAACTGGTCGATCTCGCGCTCCAGCTACGCCCGCTCGAGCAGCTACGCCGCGTTCGGCCAGTTCACCTGGACTCCGGCCAATCTCGAACAGCTCCACATCACCGCGGGCGGCCGGGTCACGCACGACCGCAAGCGCGGCGACCTGGTCATGGTCAACAATGCGCCGACCAGCTTCCCGTTCGAGATTTCGAGCACGCGCTTCGATCCGCTCCTGACCGTGGCGTGGGACGTCAGCCGCGACATCAACCTCTATGCCCGCTACGCGACCGGCTACCGCTCGGGGGGCGCGAGCTCGCGTTCGCTGACCTTCCGCACGTTTGGGCCGGAAACCGCCGCGGCCTATGAAGTCGGCGCCAAGATCGACTTCCTCGATCGCCGCGCCCGGCTGAACATCGCGGCTTATCAAATGAACCGGAGCAACAGCCAGTTCGACTTCGATTTCTACTTCCTCCAGCCCAACGGCACGATCCGCCACACGCTGGAGACGGTGAATGCGGAAGGCACCACCCGCATCCGCGGAGTCGAGACCGACTTCGGGGTCCGGGTCGCCAACGGGCTGACGCTCGGCGCCTCCTATGCCTACACCCACTGGAAGGTGCCGCCGACGGCCAATCCTCTGGTCGACGGCAACCCGCTCCAGCCGCTCTTCATCGTCTACACGCCGCGGCACGCTGCAATGGGGCAGGTGGATTACGAGGTCCCGGTCGGCGACGACGGGATGGCGGTCCGTTTCCACCTCGACGGCAATTATGCGAGCAGCGCCTATACGTTCGACAATGAGGACGTGAAGGCGGACCCGAGCCTGATCTTCAACGCCCGCCTGTCGCTCGCCGACATTCGCATGGGGCCGGAGGGGCAGTTGCTCACCGTCTCCGCCTGGGCGCGCAACCTGTTCGACGAGGATCACATCTACCGCCGCTCGAACGCCAATCGTTATCCGATCGACGGCAATCTCGCGACCGTGATCGGCGACTACGCGAACTTCAACGCCCCCCGCACCTTCGGCCTGGAGGCCCGCCTGGCCTTCTGACGACGACCCCACGGCGGGGGTGGCGCGGCGCGTCAGCCCCGTTTGGGGATGTCCAGGCCGCGCTGGACGGCAGGACGGGCAAGGCCACGGTCGAGCCAGGCGGGGACGTTGCTGAGCGAGTCAAAGCCGACCAGCTCGCGCGCCTCGTAGAAGGTGACGAGGTTCCGGACCCAGCCGAGGGTGGCGATGTCGGCGATCGAATAATCGCCCATGATCCAGTCGCGCCCCTGGAGCCTGGTTTCGAGCACGCCGAGCAGGCGCTTCGACTCCGCGACGTAGCGCTGGAGCGGTCTTTTGTCCTCGATCTCTCGACCGGCGAATTTGTTGAAATAGCCCAATTGGCCGAACATCGGCCCGACCGCGGCCATCTGCCAGAACACCCATTGGACGGTCTCCCAGCGCTCGGCTGGGTCGGCAGGGATGAAACGACCCGTCTTGTCGGCGAGGTAGAGCAGGATCGCGCCCGATTCGAACAAGGCCAGCGGCGCTCCGCCCGGGCCGTCCGGATCGATGATCGCGGGGATCTTGCCGTTCGGGTTGAGCGAGAGGAATTCGTCGGTCCAGGTCTCGTTCTTGGTGATGTCGACGAGGTGCGGCTCGTAGGGGAGGCCGGTCTCCTCCAGCATGATCGAGGCTTTGACGCCGTTGGGCGTGTTCAGCGAGTAGAGCTGGATGCGGTCGGGATGCTCGGCCGGCCAGCGGCGGGTGATCGGGAAGCGCGACAGATCAGTCATGACGGGTGTCTCCGGGGCGTGTCCCCTAGATAGGATCGGCGCCCGGTTTCGCGAGTGGAGCTCTAGGCGTCCTGGCCAGCGCCTTCCGCGGCCATCAGCTCGGCGAGCGCGCGGGCGACATTCTCCAGCGTATAGGGCTTCTGGAGGACCCGCCGGCTGCTATGGTCGGTGGGCAGATCCGCCTGCTCGCCATAGCCGGTGGCGAAGAGGAACGGCACTCCGAGCTCGAGCAGCCGGTCGGCGATCGGGTAGCTGGTCTGGTCGCCGAGGTTGATGTCGAGGACGGCGATGGTCGGGCGCGAGGCGCGCAGCGTGTCGAGCGCGCCCTCCACGGTGGCGCTGGTCGCGACATGCGCCGCCCCCAGCCGCTTCAATATGTCCTCGGCGT
Source organism: Pseudomonadota bacterium (assembly GCA_023390415.1). GTDB lineage: Bacteria > Pseudomonadota > Alphaproteobacteria > Sphingomonadales > Sphingomonadaceae > Allosphingosinicella. The sequence goes on from JAEWCW010000022.1 coordinate 24,502, forward strand.
CGAGCGCGATGATCAGGCTGTCCTCGACCAGCAGGAGGTTGGCGCCGGCGATCACCTGCTCGGGCAACGGGCCGGCCTTGGCCGGCGCCGCGCGCGGGAAGCGCATCGCCGGGCCGCTATGGTCCTTCGGCTCGGAGACGTGGCGCGCGGGGATGCGGAAATGGGCATGGACGCCCTCGGGCCGATACTCGATGCTCGATTCGCCGCCGAGATCGTAGGGAACCGAGCGGTCGATGATGGTCGATCCGAAGCCCTTGCGCGACGGCGGCGCAACCGGCGGCCCGCCGCTCTCCGCCCAGTCGAGAAGGAGGTCGCCGGCATCGTTGCGTCGCCACGAGATGCGGGCGCGGCCGCTGTCGGAGAGGCCGCCATATTTGGCCGAGTTGGTGACCAGCTCGTGGATCACGAGCGCCATGGTCGAATAGGCCTGCGGATTGAGCATCAGCTCCGGCCCGTCGACGATGATCCGGTCGGTCTGCTCGGCGAGGAAGGCCGCAGCCTCGGCGTCGATCAGCGCGCGGATCGGCGCGGGGCCCCAATGGTCGTCGGTGATCTGGTTGTGGGCGCGGGCGAGGGCGTGGATGCGCCCGTCGACGAGGCGGACGAAATCCTCGGCGCTGCTCCCCGGCTTCGGGCGGGACTGGCGGATCAGCCCGCGGATCACGGCAAGGATGTTGCGGACACGGTGGTTGAGCTCCGCGATCAGCAGCTCCTGGCGCTCGTTGGCGGCGCGCCGCTCGGCGCTCGCCTCGTCGGCGAGCCGGAGCACCACCTCGATCAGGGTCGCGCGCAGCGTCTCGGCGACCCTCAGCTCGGAGTTGGTGAAGGGGCGCGAGCGGTCGACCACCGTCTCCTTCCACTCCTCGAAGCTTTCGCGCGGGGTCAGGCGCGGCCCGTTCGGCCCGTACTCGACGGGCTTGTGCGGATCGCCACCCCAGCGAACGGAGCGGATGAGCTCGGAGCGGAACAGAACGACATAATCGCGCGGCGCGCGGCTGATCGGGATGGCTAGCATCCCCGCTGCGGTGTCGGCGAACGCCTCAGCCCCGGGGACGATCGACGCAATCCGGTCGGTCGCGAAGACCTTACCCCCCGCCACCCCGTTCAGAGCCTTGATGATCCGCCCGAACTGCTCGACGTCGGGGGTCGTGCCGGAGAAGGCGTGATTGCCGTTGATCCACACGCCCACGCCGTCCGCGGGGATCGCGTGGGTCAGGATTTCGCTCAGCCAGTCCGGGTCGTTGAGGAGCGTTTCGTCGGAGGCCACGGCGCCGAGCAGCTGGTCGGAGATGTCGCGCGCGCGCCGCTCGAACTCGACGACGAGCTGGCGCTCTCGGCTCTCGAGCCGCATCGCGAACATCTGGGCGAACAGTTCGGCGACAGAGCGCCGCTCGAACGGGATCACCCGCGGCGAATAATGGTGGCAGGCGAACAGGCCCCAGAGCTTCCCCTCGACGACGATCGAGATGGACATCGAGGCGCCGACGCCCATGTTCTTGAGATATTCGATGTGGATCGGTGAGACCGCGCGGAGCACGGACAGCGACAAGTCGAGCGGCTGAGCCTTCTCGTCGAGCTGAGGAACGATCGGAACCGGTGCTGCCTCGACGTCGGCGATGATCCTGAGGAGATTGCGCTTGTAGAGGGCGCGCGCCTGCACCGGGATGTCGGTGGCCGGGTAGTGCAAACCGAGGAAGGAGCCGATCCCGCGCTTGCAGGATTCGGCGGCGACTTCGCCCGAATCGTCCGGGGCGAAGCGATAGACCATCACGCGGTCGTAGCCGGTCAGCGCCCGCACCTGCCGCGCGCCCTCATTGAGGAAGTCCTCGAGCGTCGCAACCTGGTCGAGCCGGGCGATCATCGACCGCACCGTGCCGCTGGCGTCGCCGGTCTCCTGCGAGCCGGGCTCGCCCTCGATGACGATCTGGTTGCCCGAAAGGTGAATGGCGATGTCGAAGGGTTCGCCGCCGGCCCGGATCGGGCAGCTGTAGAGGCGCTCGACCGCGTCGGCGCCGCGGAGCATCGCGACCCGGTTCCTCAGCGCGTGGATCGTGCTCGCCGGAAGGATTTCGGACAGCGACCGGCCGATTAGGTCCGCGCCGTTTTCGCCCAGGAAGTCACCGGCATTGGCCGAGACCCTGGCGATCGTCCAGTCCGGGGAGAGGGCGACCAGGAATCCGATCGGCTGGATCGCGCCGAGGATATGGATCGGTTCCCTGTCGCAATTGGTCAGATCGACCTGCGAAACTGTGTCACTCACGCGGCTGACGTCTCCACCTGCGCCTTCGCTTGATGCTCGAAGCGCGCAAAGACCTCGTTCGCGGCGGCAATCGCCGCTTCGAGGTCGTCTGGCCGGGCGAGAAAAGAGTCGAGGGTCTGGAGGAGTTTTCGCCAGCTGCCGGCCGCCTGGCGGGCCTCCAGGAAGCCCTTGGGAAAGTGGCTGGGCACGGCCTGTTTCAGCACCGCGCCGCCGAGCCTCGATCCCTCCAACACATAAATCGCGCCGAGCATCGGCGCCTTGCCGGAAAGAAAGGCCGGACCGGGGAAAAGTTCCGGTGCCGTGACATTCAAAGTGGCGAGATCGGCGCGCAGAAGATCGCCTCGGCGGCGCTCCGGCCAGTCCGGGAGGATGGCCTCGGCGCCCGCGCGGTCGAGCTCGGCCTCGACCGGCAGGAGCGCGCCAGCCTGGGCAAGGAGGAAGCGCCGGTAACCGTCCCCGCTGGCGAGGTCGAAGAGCGAGAAGGCGGTGTCGACCCGCTCGTGAGCCTCGGCCGTGGCCGCCTTCAATGCCGCCCGCGCGCTCACTCGCCGAAGACGCGCTCGAACACGGTGTCGACGTGCTTGAGGTGATAATCGAGGTCGAAGCGCGCCTCGATCTCCTCGGCTGGGAGCAGGGCCGCGACCTCTGGGTCGGCCTTGAGCAGCTCCATCAGCGACAGCGCGCCGTCCGATTCCCACACCTTCATCGCGTTGCGCTGGACCAGCCGGTAGCTGTCTTCGCGGCTCGCCCCCGCCTGGGTGAGGGCGAGGAGCACGCGCTGCGAATGGACGAGCCCGCCCATCCGATCGAGATTCTTCTGCATCCGCTCGGGGTAGACGACGAGCTTGTCGACCACGCCGGTGAGCCGCGCCAGCGCGAAATCGAGCGTGATCGTCGCGTCGGGTCCGATATAGCGCTCGACGGACGAATGGCTGATGTCGCGCTCGTGCCACAGCGCCACATTCTCCAGCGCCGGATTGACGTAGGCGCGGACCATCCGGGCAAGGCCCGTGAGGTTCTCGGTCAGGACCGGGTTGCGCTTGTGCGGCATCGCCGACGAGCCCTTCTGGCCCGGCGAGAAATATTCCTCGGCCTCGAGCACCTCGGTGCGCTGGTGGTGACGGATCTCGGTCGCCAGACGCTCGATCGACGAGGCGACGACGCCCAGGGTCGCGAAGAACATCGCATGGCGGTCGCGCGGAATCACCTGGCTCGAAACCGGCTCGACCCACAGTCGCATCTTCTCGGCGACATGCGCCTCCACGCGCGGGTCGACGTTCGCATAGGTGCCGACTGCGCCGGAGATGGCGCAGGTCGCGACCTCCTCGCGGGCGAGCGCCAGGCGCGAGCGGGCGCGGGCGAACTCGGCATAATAAGAAGCGAGCTTGAGGCCGAAGGTGACCGGCTCGGCGTGAATTCCGTGGCTTCGTCCGATCGTCGGGGTCGCCTTATGCTCGATCGCGCGGCGCTTCAGCACCTCGAGCAGGGCGTCGACGTCGGCGATCA
>JAEWCW010000200.1 GCA_023390415.1 Pseudomonadota bacterium
CTAGCAGGGGTGGCGGCGATTGTGCACAGGGGTCGCTGGAAAAAATGCCGGAGCTTCCCGAAGTCGAAACCACGGTCCGCGGCCTCGAGCCGGTCCTCGCTGGCCGGCGCCTGGTGGCCGTCGAGCCGCGCCGGGCCGATTTGCGGCGGGCGATCCCCGCGGACCTTCGCCAGCGCCTGACCGGCGCTCGGGTGACCGGGCTCGGCCGGCGCGCCAAATATGGGCTGATCGACACGGACCGCGGCGATACCTTGATCTTCCATCTCGGCATGTCGGGCCGCTGGCGGATCGATCCGGCGGAGATCGGCGCGCACGACCATCTCCTGCTCGAGACGGACGAGGGCAGGCGGCTGGCGCTCAACGATCCGCGGCGCTTCGGTTCGCTCGACCTCGTCGTGACCGACGACATCGAATCGTTCCCGGCCTTCGCGGCGATGGGGCCGGAGCCGCTGTCGGACCAGTTCGACGGCGCCTATCTCGCCGCAGCGCTCGATGGGCGCTCGGCCCCGATCAAGGCGCTCCTCCTCGATCAGCGCGTCGTCGCCGGGCTCGGCAACATCTATGTCTGCGAGGCGCTCCACATGGCCGGCATCTCTCCGTCGCGCGCGGGCGGGCGGATCGCCCGGGTACGGCTCGATCGGCTCGCGGCGGCGGTGAAGGAGGTGTTGCTCGCGGCGATCGCTGCAGGGGGCTCCACCCTTCGCGATTATGCGCGGCCGGATGGCGAGCTCGGCTATTTCTCGAAGCAGTGGCTTGTCTATGGCCGCGAGGGCGAATCGTGCGAATGCGGCGGTCCGATCCGGCGCCGGGTCGATTCGGGCCGATCGACCTTCTTTTGCCCGCGCTGCCAGCGTGGATGAGGTTGACCGGGAGGCCGTCCGAAGGTAGAGGGGCGCCCGAGCGGGTGCGGCCGGATTGCCGCGCCCTTTTCATTGGATAAGAGGCAATCGAGATGGCGAACACGCCGCAAGCAAAGAAACGCATCCGCCGCAACGCTCGTCGCGCGGAGATCAACGGCGCGCGCGTCAGCCGTATCCGGACCTTCATCAAACAGGTCGAAGCCGCGATCACCGCCGGTGACAAGGAAAAGGCCGCCGAGGCGATTCGCCGGGTCCAGCCGGAGCTGGCGCGCGGCGTGTCCAAGGGCATCGTCCACAAGAACACTGCGGCGCGGAAGTTCTCGCGCCTCTCGAAGCGAGTCGCGGCGCTCGCCTGAGCCCATTCGATCCCGTTTCGGAACCGTTAGGGCCCGCCGGATTTCCGGCGGGCTTTTCGTTCCGGAAGCGCCACGGACCTAAGTCTAGGATTTCCCGCGATTCGCGGCGCCGCAACAATCGGAACGAATCCGGATAATCGACGTAAGTAGTTGAAATACAAGGAATTCTCTTTTCGTGAGAGAAATCCGTGTCAAGTCTCATTCTTTCACAAAAGTGAAAAATCGGGCTTGCGCGGACTCGCGAGACATACCTACAAATCCATTCCTGCCGGGCTGATTCCGTCCGGCGGAGGCCAAGCAAAGCGACGTTCTGCGACGGCGTGCCCGGGGGCGCACCTGCCGTGCGAGAGAGCTTTGCTCGGAAGGAGAGCCGCGGTCGAGCGGCGGTGGGCGATGTGATAGGGGGTAGGTGCGTGACGCAGGCTCCGCAGCTTAAGGAGATCGACGAGGTGCTGGACTCAATACCCGGCGCCTGGGAGCTGATCCGTTCGAGCCTTCGGCGCGATTGCGGCGCCCGGACGTTCGACGGCTGGCTGCGTCCGATCGCGCTCGGCAGCTTCGATCCCGAATCGGCGACTCTGCGCCTCGAGCTTCCGTCCCAGTTCATGGCCGACTGGGTTCAGACCCATTTCGCGGAGCGTCTGACCCTCGCCTGGCGCGCGACCCTTCCGGCCGTCCGCCACGTCCGCATCGGAGTCGGTGCAGCCGCGCCGCGCACCGCCGCCGTGGTCGAGATCCCGGCGCCGGAGGACGCGCCCGAGGCCCGCGCCGGCCGCCAGCCGGACAATCAATATGCAGTCGCGCTCGAGCCGCGCTACCGCTTCGAGAATTTCGTCGTCGGCAAGGCCAACGAGGTCGCCTACAACGCCGCCCACACGCTTGCCACGGCCAAGCAGGTCGTGTTCAACCCGCTGTTCCTCCACGGCGGCACCGGGCGCGGCAAGACCCATCTGCTCCACGCGATCGGCCACGAATTCCACCGGCTGAAGCCGCGCGCGAAGATCGTCTACATGTCGGCCGAGAAGTTCATGGTCGAATTCGTCGCGGCCCTCCGCGCCAACGAGACCATCCGCTTCAAGCAGCAGCTCCGCTCCGCCGACCTGCTGATGATCGACGACGTCCAGTTCATCGCCGGCAAGGAATCCACCCAGGAGGAATTCTTCCACACGATGAACGAGATCATCTCGGCCGGGCGTCGGCTGGTGATCTCGTCGGACCGCGCGCCGCAGGATTTGGACGGCATCGAGCCGCGCATCCTGTCGCGCCTGTCCTGGGGCCTCGTCGCCGACATCAACCAGGCCGATCTGGAGCTGCGCTTCAACATCATCGTCAAGAAGCTCGAGGCGCTTCCCGACGTGAAGGTGCCGGAAGACGTCGTGATGTTCCTCGCCAAGAGGATCAGCGCCAACGTCCGCGAGCTCGAGGGCGCGCTCAACCGGATCGCCGCTTATTCGATGATGCAGAGCCGCGAGATCGATCTCGATTTCGTGAGCGAGGTTCTGGCCTCGACGCTCCGCGCCAACCAGCGCCGGATCTCGATCGATGAGATCCAGACCCGGGTTTCCGACCATTATCGGATCCGCAAGGCCGAGATGACCTCGGCGCGCCGCGCCCGCGAGGTCGCCCGCCCGCGCCAGGTCGCCATGTATCTCTCCAAGCAGCTGACCCCGCGGTCGCTGCCCGAGATCGGCCGTCGCTTCGGCGGGCGCGACCACACGACGGTGATCCACGCGGTCAAGCAGATCGAGAAATTGCGCGCGCAGGATCCCGAGCTCGATTCCGACATCCGCCTGCTCACCCGCCAGCTCGAAAGCTGAGCGGGGGAGGGGCGGCGCACGCCATGAACCCCACCCTCCTGTTCGCGATCACGGCGACGATCGTCGGCGGCGCGCTCGTCGCCCTCCAGGCGCCGACCAATGCGATGCTGTCGCGTGCCGTCGGCTCGCCGGTCAACGCGGCCTTGGTCTCGTTTGCGGTGGGGCTCGCCGGGCTTGCCGTCGCGGCGCTGCTGCTCGGCGCGCGTCCGAGCGGGGCCGAGGTTCGGGCACTGCCCTGGTACGGCTGGATCGGCGGCCTCTACGGCGCGGTGTTCGTCGCGGTGGCGGCCTTCGCGGCGCCGAGGATCGGGATCACCTTCTTCCTCACCGCCTCGATCGCCGGCCAGCTCGCAATGGCGCTGTGGCTGGACCGGGCCGGCGCCTTCGGGCTGCCGGTCCAGGAGATCAGCCCGACCCGGATCGCCGGCGTGGTCCTCGTCCTCGCCGGCGCCTGGCTGGTCCAGCAGCGCTGAGCTAGCCGCGGACGCCCTGGCGCTCCACCACCCAGTCCTCGATCACCCGGCCGAGCACGTCGAGCGGCATCGCGCCGGCGGCGAGCGCGACATCGTGGAAGCCCTTGATGTCGAAGGCCGGGCCGAGGCGGCGGCGGGCGTTCTCGCGGAGCTGGAGCCAGCGCGTCTGGCCGACCTTGTAGCTGGTCGCCTGGCCCGGCCAGACCGAATAGCGCTCGACCTCGGTCGCGATCGAGCTTTCCTGGTCGCCGAGCGCGTCGACCATGTAGCGAATCCCCTGCTCGCGGCTCCAGCGCTTGTGGTGGAGGCCGGTGTCGACGACCAGCCGCGCGGCGCGGAACATGTAGGATTGGAGATAGCCGACCTTGCCGAACGGGTCGTTCTCGTAGACACCGGCCTCGTCGGCGAGCTGCTCGGCATAGAGGCCCCAGCCTTCGGTATAGGCCGAGAAGTTGGAGAGCCGGCGGAGCATCGGAATGCCCTCCGCCTCGAGCGCGAGCGCGATCTGGTGGTGATGGCCCGGGGTTGCCTCGTGATAGGTGAGGGTGGGCAAGGTCCATTTCGGCCATTCGGCCGTGTCGCGCAGATTGATGTAGTAAGCACCGGGGCGCGAACCATCGAGCGCGGGCGACTGATAATAGCCGCCGGGCGCCCCCGCCTCGATCACGGGGGGCACCCGCCGGATCTCGACCTCGGCGCGCGGTAGCCGGCCGAAATAGCGCGGCAGCCGCGCTTGCATGTCGCGGGTCTGGCGATTGAGGTCGGCGAGGAGCTGGCTGCGGCCCGCGTCGGTGTTCGGATAGAGGAAGCGTGGATCGCTGCCGAGCGCCCGCATCCGCTCGCCGACCGTGCCGCGGGTCATGCCCTGGGCGCGGAGGATGGTGTCGACCCGGGCCGAGAGGTCGGCGATCTGATCGAGCCCGAGCTGGTGGATCTCGTCCGCGCTCATCGTCGTCGTCGTCGCGTAGCGCAGGCCATAGGCGTAATAATCGGCGCCCTTGGGCAGCCGCCAGACGCCGGCATCGTGGACGGCCTCGGCGCGCTTGCTGCGCACCGCCTCGGCCTGGCGCCCGAGCGCCGGATAGATCTCGCCCTCGACGATCCGTGCGGCGCGTGCCGCCCAGTCTCCCGCGATGCCCTTTTCGGCTGTGCGGCGGGCGAGCGAGGTGGTGAGCACCGACTGGGCAGCCGGCGTTCCGGTGAGGTTGCCGAGCTGCTGAAGCGTCTTGTCGATCACGAAATCGGGCGGGACGACCCCGATCGCATATTCCGCGCGCACCCGTGCAGTCTCGTTGTCGAGCTCGCGGGCGAAGGCGGAGAGGCGCGAGAGATAGGCATCTGCGTCCGCCCGGGTCTCGATCCGGTGCTGGCTGTCGAGGAAGTCGGGGATCGACTGGTAGGTGCCGCCGAGCTGGCTCACCGAATAGGGCTCGGGCCAGCTGTGGGTGCCGTATTCGAAATTGTCATAGGCGTAGATGCTGGTGTCGGCGCCTTGCTTGATCGTGTCGTAATTGACCGCATCCATGCCGTGGAGCTGGGAGCGGTCGATTGCGACCAGGTCGGCCCGGAAGCGGCGGAAGAGCTGCTGGCGCTCGCGGAGGGCGGCGGCGGAGCGGTCCTGGAGCTGGGCCTTTGCGCCGGCATGCGCGCCGCTGTCCAGGCCGAGCGAGGTGCGCGTCTCGGGATCGCTCAGCACCAGCTCCTGATAGCCGCGCTCGAGCAAAGCATTGAGCTGCGCCGCGGCGCCGGTCGCCGCCGCGCCCTGGAGCGCGAAGGCGGGGCGGGCGGCGGCAAGCGCGCCGGCGAAGGAGGCGGAGGCGAGCAGGAAGCGGCGGCGGTCGATCATGAGGGGCTCCCAAGGAGGCAAGGTCGATCCACCCTAGTGCGGAGGCGCGTGCGCGCCAGACAAAAAACGGGGCCGGATCGCTCCGGCCCCCACTCTTTGGATTCCGCTGCCCTCAGCGACGGCGGTCGCGATCGGGAACGGTGATCCGGACGGTCTCGCCGGAGCGGCCGGGGAAGCCGGTGAACATCGCCTCGACGAGGTTCGGCACCAACTCCTGCAGATTGTCGCCCCGCGAGCGCGCCTCGGCCCGGCCCTCGAACAAAGCTTGGCCGTCCGCGGTGCGGCGGATGTCGAGGTCGAGGCGGCTGGTGTAGACGGTATAGGCGTCCAGCCGGTCGCCGCGCCCGAAGAAGAAGGGATCGTCCCAGCCATAGTAGAAGGGGCTGCGATAGCGACCGCCATAGCCGTAGCGCGAATAGAAGGGCCGGTAGCGATAGCCGTAGCCATAGCCGAGGCCGAGCCGGCTATAGGCGAAGGGATCGGGCCGGACGACGACCTGCTGGCGGCCCTCGTCGACGCCATAGTCCATCTCGACGACGAAGGTGGCCGCCTGGCGGCTCGGCGCCTCGCTATAGCCGAGACCGGTCAGGTGACGGCGCACCAGAGCGGCATATTGGCTGAACTCGAGGCCGCCCTCGTTCTTGGGATCGGCCGCGACGACGACGAAGCTCTGGCCCTGCGGGGCCGGCATCGCCTGGAACCGGGAGACCTGGGTCGGCAGCCCGGTGGCGCAGCCGCCGAGCGCGAGCGCGAGCGGTGCGGCGAGGGCGAGCATTTTCTTGCTGACGGACATGAGACGCGCCTTTTTCTCAAAAACGTGAAATGTGCTGAATATAGAGGAACTTGGCCTAAGCCGCAAAGGCTGAACCGAGGCTTAAGCGCGGTAGGCCGCTCAGGTGCGGAGCCCCACCGCCTGATAGGCCGCGTCGAGAGTCGGCCTGGCCATCGCCGCCGCGCGCTCGGCGCCGCGCTGGAGGATCGAATCGAGCTCGTCGGGATGGGACTCGAGCTGGTCGAGCCGCGCCTTGATCGGCCGCAGGGTCTCGACGAGCAGCTCGGCAAGCGCCGGCTTGAACTGGCCGAAGCCCTGGCCGGCGAAGCGGGCGAGGATCGCATCCGGGCTCTCGTCGGCGACCACGGCGTAGATGGTCACCAGGTTGCGCGCCTCCGGCCGGCCCTCGAGCTCGGCGAAGCTGGCGGGCAGCGGCTCGGCGTCGGTCTTGGCCTTGCGGATCTTCTGGGCGACCGTGTCGGCATCGTCGGTGAGGTTCACCCGGCTCATGTCCGAAGGATCGGACTTGGACATTTTCGAATTGCCGTCGCGCAGCGACATGATCCGCGCGCCGGTCTCGCCGATCAGCGGCTCGGGCAGGGTGAAGATCTCGCGGGCATAATCGTTGTGGAACTTGGTCGCGATGTCGCGGATCAGCTCGACATGCTGCTTCTGGTCCTCGCCGACCGGCACATGGGTCGCCTGGTAGAGCAGGACGTCGGCTGCCTGGAGCACCGGATAGGCATAGAGGCCGACGCTCACGCCCTCGCGATTCTTGCCGGCCTTGTCCTTGAACTGGGTCATCCGGTTCAGCCAGCCGATCCGCGCCGTGCAGTTGAGGATCCAGGCGAGCTCCGGATGCGCCGACACACGGGCATGGTTGAAGAGGACCGACTTCGATTCGTCGATCCCGCAGGCGATCAGGGCCGCGGCCATCGACCGGACGTTCGCGGCGAGCTCGGCGGGATCGACATAGACCGTGATCGCGTGGAGATCGGCGAGGAAATAGAGGCACTCGGCCTCGTCCTGCATCGCAACCCAGCGCTTGATCGCGCCGAGATAGTTGCCGAGGTGGAGCTGGCCGGTCGGCTGGATTCCCGAGACAATGCGCATCATTCGATCACTTCAGCATTCTTCTTGCGGCTCATCAGCTCGGTGAGGTCGGCTTTGTTCATGCCGCCGATCAGCCAGGCGACCGCGAAATAGACGACCACGCCGCTCCCGACCAGCGCGCCGACGCCCGCCAGCCGCTCGATCGTCGAGCCGAGGAAGAAGCCCGACAGCGCCCGCTGGACCAGGAGCAGCACGCCCGCCATCGCGAAGGCGGCGACGAGCTGGCGGGTCAGGCGGCCCGCGCTATCCCCGCCGATCCGGAAATGGCCGCGGTGATGGAGGATGATGTAGAGGGCGAGGAAATTGATCCACGCGCCGGACGCTGTGACGGTGGCGAGGCTGTAGATCCCGAGGAACGGGATCAGCGCGAAATTGGCGACGATGCTCGCGACCAGGATGGTCATCGCGATCCGGACCGGCGTGCGCACGTCCTTGCGTGCATAGAAGCCGGGGGTCAGCACCTTCACCAGCACATAGCCGGGCAGTCCGATGACCAGGATGGCGAGGATGTTGCCGGTGATCCGCGCATCCTCGGCGGTGAATCGGCCGCCTTCGAACAGCGCGCCGATGATCGGCCCGGAGGCGACCGCGAGGGCGAGGGTCGCGGGGAGGGTGAGGAGCATCGAAAGCTCGAACGCCCGGCCCTGGATGCGGCCGGCCTCGTCGCCGTGGCCGCGATCGACCGCCCGGCTGATCGACGGGAGGATCGCCGTCCCGAGCGCGGTGCCGATGATCGAGAGCGGCAGCTGGTTGAGCCGGTCCGCATAGTTCAGATAGGCCATCGCGCCCTCGCCGAGGCGCGAGGCGAAGAAGCCGTAGAAGAACTGGCTGATCTGATAGATGCCCGCCGCGAAGGTGGCCGGGAGGACGAGGATCACCAGCTCCTTCACCGCCGGGGTCATGCGCGGCCGCTGGAAGAAGCGCAGGTGCACGCCCGCCTTCTTGGCGCTCGCCCAGCAGATCGCGAATTGTGCGATCCCGCCGGCGATGACGGCCCCGGCCATCCACTGCACCGTCTCCGCGCCGCCGCCCGGCTTCAGCAGAAGCGCGACGATCAAGGCGAGATTGAGCAAGGCGGGCGCGAACGCCGCGACCGCGAAGCGCATCAGCGAGTTGAGCACGCCGGAGATCAGCGAGACCAGGCTGATGAAGATGAGATAGGGGAAGGTGATCCGGGTGAGCTCGACGGTGAGGTCGAACTTGCCGGGGACGTTGCTGTAGTCGGAGGCCATCAGCCAGACGAAGCCCGGCATGACGATCTCGAACGCGATCGTCACGAGGATCAGCGACGGCATGAACACCGCCATCACCTCGTTGGAGAATTTCTCGGCCTCCTTGAGGCCGCCTTCGCTGTTCAGCCGCTTGCTGAACAGGGGCACGAAGCCCGATGCGAAGGCGCCCTCGCCGAACAGTCGGCGGAAGATGTTCGGGATCAGGAAGGCGATCAGGAAGGCGTCGTTGGCGTGGCTCGCGCCGAGAACGCGCGAGCCGATCATGTCCCGGGCGAAGCCGAGCACGCGGCTCACCATGGTGAGGCCGCCGATCGTTCCGATCGCCTTGACCAGGTTCATGGCCTGATGCCCCCCGTCGCGGCGGTCACGCCTGGCCGGTCTGGTCCCCGACCTGGCCGCCCGTCGCCTCCGCCTGGATCTGCGCCTGCCGCTGCATGTAGAGCGAGGCGAAATCGATCGGATCGAGCATCAGCGGCGGGAAGCCGCCGTCGCGCACCGCGTCGGCGACGATCCGGCGGGCGAACGGGAAGAGGATCCGCGGCGCCTCGGCGAGGAGGAAGGGTTGGAGCTGCTCTTCTGGCAGGTTCCGGATCGCGAACAGGCCGGCATAGAGGCAATCGACGGCGAAGGCGGTGCCTTCATCGGCCTTGGCGGTGACCTCAATCTTGAGCGCGACCTCGTGCAACTCGTCGCCGACCTTCTGGGCGCCGATATTGAACTGGACGTCGATCTGCGGCTGGCCCTGCCACTGGAACACCGCCGGCGAGGCCGGATTCTCGAACGAGAGGTCTTTCACATATTGGGAGATGACCCCAACCTGCGGAAAATCGGCGTCGCTGCCCCGGAATTCGGTCTCGCCCTGGGCGCCTTGCTCGTCGGCCATGATCTCGGAAATCCTCGGAAAGTATGGGTGGTGAGGGTGCCGGCGCGTGGGCCGGCCCAAGCGAGGGGCGGTAGCAGGCGCGTGGACACCGCGCAACAAGAAGGCCCCGTCGTCGTTTGGACCGCAAGCGCATTTGAATCCCGGCCCGATCCCACCTATGTAGGATGCGCGCTTAGGAGTTGATCGCGTGACCGTCGAAATTGTTCTGCTCGCCATGGTCGCCCTCTTCGTGGGGCTCCGTCTTTATGCCGTCCTTGGACAGAGGACGGGGCATGAGCAGCAGCCTGTCGTCACGCGGCCCGAGGCGGCCAAGCCCGCCGAGCCTGCCCCAGCGCGCGCCGATGCCGGCGCCGATCGGCGCGATCCGGGCGCCCTGGTCTATGAGGAGCGCGCCGCCACCGGCATCAGCGCGATCATTGCTGCCGATCCGAGCTTCGACGTCGCCGCCTTCCTCGAAGGCGCGCAGGGCGCTTACCGAATGATCCTCGAGGCCTTCTGGGACGGCGACGTGGAGGAGCTTCGCGACCTCGTCGATGCGGACGTCCTCGCCTCGTTCGAGGCCGCCATCGACGAGCGCAACACCGCCGGCCACAAGCTCGACAACCGCCTCGTGGCGATCGAGCGGGCGATGATCGAGGATGCGCGCCTCACCGGCCGGATCGCCGAGATCGAGGTCCGCTTCGACGCCGACATTGCCGCGGTCACCCGGGGCGCCGACGGCCAGGTGGTCGCCGGAACGCTCTCGGACGCGGTCGCGACCCACGAGATCTGGACCTTCCGCCGCGATCTCTCGAGCCGCGATCCGAACTGGACGCTGGTCGACACCGACGACGCCTGAGGCGTTTCCCGCGGCCGTCGGCCCCGCTATGGCGGCCGGATGACCCGCTCCCGTTTCGCCGCTGCCGCCTGCGCGATGCTGATGCTCGGCGCCTGCGCCCGAGTCATCCCCGAGCCGCGCCCGACCCCGCCGCCCGAGCAGGTGCCGGAGCCCACGCCGGTGCCGACCCCGACCCCACCGCCGGTGCCGCCGCCGCCAGCGACGGCGCTCGAGGCCGGTATCCGCCCCGGGCCGGTGCTGGACATCATCGATCGCGCAGCGGCGGAGCGGGCGCTCGCCGCCTTCCTGATCTCCTGCCCCTCGGTGATCTCGCGTGAGGACACGAGCGGCCTGACCCGCGGCGAGCAGTGGCGGGCGCTCTGCGCCGAGGCTGCGATCCTTCCTCCGGACACCGCCACAACCTTCTTCCGCGACCGCTTCGAGACGGTTCAGGTCGGCGACGGCGCCGCCTTCGCGACCGGCTATTACGAGCCGGAGATCCGCGGCTCGCGCACGCGCAGACCGGGCTATGACGTCCCCGTCTATGCCAAGCCCGCCGACCTTCTCGAGGCCAATCCGGTGACCGGCGAGCGCGGCCGCGGCCGCGTCGACGAGACCGGCGCCTACGTCCTCTATCACGACCGCGCCACGATCGAGGAAGGCGCGCTCGCCGGGCGCGGGCTCGAGATCGCCTGGGTCGCCGATCCGGTCGACCTCTTCTTCCTCCAGATCCAGGGCTCGGGCAGGCTTCGGTTGCCGGACGGCGGGGTGATGCGGATCGGCTATGCCGGGCAGAACGGCCGCGAATATGTCGCGATCGGCCGGCTGATGCGCGAGCGCGGGATCATCGAGCCGCCCTTCACCATGCAGCGGATCGTCGAATGGCTGCGCGCCCATCCGGACGAGGGCAGGGCGCTGATGCGCGAGAATCTCTCCTACATCTTCTTCAACGAGCTGACCGGACCCGGGCCGCTCGGCGCGCTCGGTCGGCCGGTGACTCCGCGCGCCACCGTCGCCGCCGATCCGCGCTTCGTCCCGCTCGGCGCGCCGGTGCTGCTGCTGGAGATGGCCGATCCGCGCGCCAACGGCTTGTGGGTCGCCCAGGATACGGGCGGGGCGATCCGCGGCGCCAACCGGTTCGACACCTTCTGGGGCGCGGGCGAGGAAGCGGCTTTGATCGCCGGCGGGATGGCCGCGCGGGGCCGCGCCTATTTGCTCGTGCCGCGCGGCACGCTGGCGCGGACGAGGGCCGATGCGCCGACGACTCAGCCCTGAGGAGCAGGCGCTCTGGGCGAGAGTGGTTGCGACGGTCCGGCCG
>JAEWCW010000026.1 GCA_023390415.1 Pseudomonadota bacterium
GGCGCTAAGAAGGGGCGATGGCCAAGCTCTATTTCTACTACGCCTCGATGAATGCCGGTAAGTCGACCGTGCTTCTGCAGGCCGACTTCAACTATCGCGAGCGCGGCATGCAGACGATGCTGTGGACCGCCGCGCTCGACCATCGCGCCGGCGTCGGGACCATCGCGTCGCGGATCGGCCTCACTGCCGAAGCCCACATCTTCGAGCCAGACACCGACATGTTCGCGGCAGTCGGCGAAGAGGTGAAGAAAAGACGCGTCGACTGCATTCTGGTCGACGAAGCGCAGTTCCTCGCGCGCGACCAGGTCTTCCAGCTCGCCCGGATTTGCGACGAGGTCGGGATCCCGGTCCTCGCTTATGGCCTGCGCACCGATTTCCAGGCCAATCTCTTCCCGGGTTCCGCGCACCTCCTCGCGCTTGCCGATTCGCTGGTCGAGCTGAAGGCGATCTGCGAGTGCGGCCGCAAGGCGACGATGAACCTCCGCGTCGACGAGGACGGCCGCGCCGTCGCCGCCGGCGAGCAGACGGAGATCGGCGGCAATGACCGCTATATCGCCCTGTGCCGGCGCCATTTCATCGAGAAGCTGCGCGACGCCGAGCAGCGCCAGCTTCGCCTGCGCCTCCCGATCGAGGCGCGGCCCCACCGCTGATGCATGGCTGGATCGTCATCGACAAGCCGGTCGGCCCCGGCTCGACGCAGATCGTCTCGGCGGTGAAGCGCGCGCTTCGCGAGGGCGGCTATGCCAAGGCCAAGGTCGGCCATGGCGGTACGCTCGATCCGCTCGCCTCGGGCGTTCTCCCGGTCGCCCTCGGCGAAGCGACCAAGCTCGCTGGGCGGATGCTGGACGCAGACAAGGTCTACGCGTTCACCATCCGCTTCGGCGAGGAGACGGATACGCTGGACGCAGAGGGCGAGGTGGTCGCCCGCTCGGGCGTCCGGCCGACCGCCGAGCAGCTAGGGGCGGCGCTTCCCGGCTTCACCGGCGAGATCGACCAGGTGCCACCTGCTTATTCGGCGTTGAAGGTCGACGGACGCCGCGCCTACGACCTCGCCCGCGCCGGCGAGGCCGTCGAGATGAAGAGCCGGCGGGTGACCGTCCATTCGCTCCGCATCCTGGTGGAAGGGCAGGACGAAGTGACGCTCGAGGCGCGCGTCTCGAAGGGCACCTACATTCGAAGCCTGGCGCGGGACATCGCCCATGCATTGAACAGCGTCGGCCACGTCACCATGTTGCGGCGGTCCAAGGCCGGGCCGTTCACCCT
Organism: Pseudomonadota bacterium; assembly: GCA_023390415.1. Taxonomy (GTDB): domain Bacteria; phylum Pseudomonadota; class Alphaproteobacteria; order Sphingomonadales; family Sphingomonadaceae; genus Allosphingosinicella. The sequence continues at coordinate 1,264 of JAEWCW010000026.1, forward strand.
CGGCCAGGCGATTTCACTGGACAAATTGGCTGAGCTCGCTAAGGCGCGCAGCCTTGAACAGGCACTCTTGCCGCTGACGGCAGGGCTGGACGACATCCCGGCTCTTACCGTCACCCCCGACCAGGCAAGGGCGCTCCGCCAGGGGCGCCGATTGGAAGGGATCGCCGCAACGCCAGGGCTCAATCTCGCGGTCGACCGATCTGTTCCGGTTGCACTCGTGGAGCTTCACGGAGATTCGCTCCGGGTGGTGCGCGGCTTCAACATCGAATGAATGAAGGAGTTTGACGATGTCGGTGACCGCCGAACGCAAGCAGGAAATCATCACGGACAACGCCCGCAATTCGGGCGATACCGGATCCCCCGAGGTCCAGATCGCGATCCTCACGGAGCGCATCACTAACCTCACCGAGCATTTCAAGACCCACGCGAAGGACAATCACAGCCGCCGCGGTCTTCTGATGCTCGTCAACAAGCGCCGCTCGCTTCTGGACTATCTCCGGAAGACCGATGCGGACCGCTATACCGCACTCATCGCGAAGCTCGGCCTTCGCAAGTAACCCAGGCGGCCCTTCGGGGCCGCTTGTCGTATCGGGCGCCCGCAATTCGGCGGGCGGCCGAAGGACCGCATCCGGTCCGCCACGGGGAGGCCAAGACCCTCGCCGTTCAGAGGCCCCCGCGGCATCCGGCCGCGGGTGTTGAAGGAAAATCAGAATGTTCGACACCAAGAAAGTAGAGATCGAGTGGGGCGGAAAGACCCTCACTCTCGAGACGGGCCGAGTCGCCCGCCAGGCCGACGGCGCGGTTCTCGCGACCCTCGGCGAGACCGTCGTCCTCTGCGCCGTCACCGCGGCGAAGAGCGTGAAGCCCGGCCAGGACTTCTTCCCGCTGACGGTCCACTATCAAGAGAAATTCGCGGCCGCCGGGCGGATCCCGGGCGGCTTCTTCAAGCGCGAGCGCGGCGCCACCGAGAAGGAGACTCTGACGAGCCGCCTGATCGACCGGCCGATCCGCCCGCTCTTCCCGGAAGGCTTCTACAACGAGGTCAACGTCATCGCCCAGGTGCTGTCGTTCGACGGCGAGAACGAGCCCGATATCGTCGCGATGATCGCGGCCTCGGCGGCTCTGACCCTCTCGGGCGTTCCGTTCATGGGCCCGATCGCCGCCGCGCGCATCGGCTACAAGGATGGCGACTATCAGCTCAACCCGTCGGCGGAGGAGCTCAAGGAAGGCGAGCTGGACCTCGTCGTCGCCGCCACCCATGACGCGGTGATGATGGTCGAATCCGAAGCCAAGGAGCTTTCGGAGGACGTCATGCTGGGCGCGGTCATGTTCGCCCACGCCGAGGTCAAGCCGGTGATCGACGCGATCATCCGCCTCGCCGAGCAGGCCGCCAAGGAGCCGTGGGAGCTCGACGCCGGCGCCGACAATTCGGAGATCAAGCAGAAGCTTCGCGAGCTGATCGGCGACGACATCGCCCAGGCCTACAAGACCACGCTCAAGTCCGAGCGTTCGGCCCTGCTCAACGCGGCGCGCGACAAGGCGAAGGAAGCCTTCGCCGACGCCGACCCGCAGGTGCAGATGGTCGCGATGAAGCAGGTCAAGAAGCTCGAGGCCGAGATCGTCCGCGGGGCCATCCTGAAGGACGGCCGCCGCATCGACGGCCGCGACACGAAGACCGTCCGTCCGATCGAGGCGATCGTCGGCTTCCTGCCGCGCACCCACGGCTCGTCGCTCTTTACCCGCGGCGAGACCCAGGCGATCTGCACCACCACGCTCGGCACCAAGGACGCCGAGCAGATGATCGATAGCCTGGAGGGGCTGTGGTACCAGCGCTTCATGCTGCACTACAACTTCCCGCCCTACTCGGTCGGTGAAGTCGGCCGCTTCGGCGCCCCGTCGCGCCGCGACGTCGGCCACGGCAAGCTCGCCTGGCGCGCGCTCCACG
>JAEWCW010000182.1 GCA_023390415.1 Pseudomonadota bacterium
TGCTTGGGCTGATCTGCCTTTAAGCCGCTGAACCGGCTCGATTAAGCTAACGGTTCCTAAACCAAGTTCGTGCATGAATCCCCCCTCGCCGGCGCCAAGCCGGGAGGGGCGAGGCATTTTGCGGACCACCAGGGCAAATTGGGCTCTAACGACGCGGACGCTGGCGCTGATGCTTGCATCGGCAGCGCTCGCCGTGCCGCAGGTCGCGCGCGCGGCGGACGACCCCCAGCTCTCGGCGCCGGGCACCCAGGCGCCCGAGCCCGGCGAGCAGGTGCCGCCGCGGATCGCCGATCAGGTCACCGCCTCGCCCCCTGCCCAGGCTCGCCGTCGCCCCGCCGACTGGCGGCTCGCGATCGACATGAGCGTGATCGCCGACAGCAACGTCACCAACTCGACCGACGCGGAGACGGTTGAGCTCGATCTCGGCGGAACCATCCTCCCGGTGCCGCTCGACCCAAATTTGCGCGAGCGCGGCGATGTCGGGACCAGCGTCTCGGCGACGCTTTCGGGCCGCGTTCCGGTGGCGCCGCAGTTCGCCGTCGCGCTCAATGCAGAAGGCTATGCGCTGGACTATGGCGGCGGCCGCGCCGACGACGCTTCGGCAATGCTTGCGGCCGGCGTGGAGATCGGCGCGCCCGGCGGCCCGACCGCCCTCGTCCAGGCCATCGGATTCCATCGCGAATATGGCGGCTCCACGGCCATGCAAGGCTTCGGCCTGCGCGGGCGGTTCGTGCACCCGCTCGGCGATCATCGCCGAGTCACCTTGCTAGTCGACGCTCGAATCTTCGACTCGGACTATGGCGACGATTTCGAAGGAACCGAGGCCGGTCTCTATCTCGGCTATGAGACCCGGATCTCCCCACGCGCCTCGGCTTCGCTGGGGCTTTACGGCCGACGCAGCTGGCTGGGCGGCGCGTCCTATTCGAACCGGGAATTCGGCGCTTATGGCGGGATCAGCACCTATGTCGGCGATCTGCTGATCGCCGGCGCCACGGCCGGGATCAGCCGTGCGACCTTCGACGAGGCGATGGCGATGCTGGGGGCCGAGCCGCGCGCGGACTGGCGCTGGTACGGAAGCCTCTACCTGACGACGCGCCGGCCGCTGCTGATCGGCGTCACGCCCTCGCTGACCTACACGTACGGCCAGACCGACAGTTCGATCCGTTATTACCGCGCGGACCGGCACCGGCTCCGTTTCGGCCTGTCGCGGCAATTCTGATGGGAAACCTGCTCCGCCGGCTGGGGCTGATCCTCACGCCGCTGGCCGCGGCCGCTGCGGTCGGTGCGGCGCTCGGACACACGGGAATCGGCCGCGGGCTCGACCTCCGGCTCGCCGAATATCGCGATTTCGCGCGGACCCGCCCGGCGAGCGGCGAGGTCCATATCGTCGAGATCGATGCGCGCTCGATCGCAGCGCTGCGCCGGTGGCCGTGGCCGCGTTCCTTTCATGGCGCGGCGGTCGACCGGCTTCGCGAGGCCGGCGCGCGCACGATCGCCTTCGACATCGATTTCTCGAGCGCTTCGACCCCGTCCGAAGATTCTGCCTTTGCAGCCGCCTTGGCCCGCGCCGGCGGCGCCGTGATCCTGCCGACCTTCTTCCAGCAGGCCGCTTATGGCAGCGCCCAGACGCTCGACGCGGTGCCGATCCCGGTCCTCGCCGACAATGGGTTCCTCGCCACCGCCAACGTCATCCACGACCCCGACGGGGCGCTGCGGCTGATGCCGTTCGGCGGCGAGACGATGGGAATCCCGCGCCCGTCGCTGGCGAGCCTGATCGCCGAGCGCACCGACAGCGCCGACGGTTCGTTCGCGATCGATTATGGGATCGATCCGGCCACCATCCCGCGCCACAGCTTCATCGACCTGATCCGAGGACGGATCGACCCGCGCGTGTTCGAAGGCCGGCGGGTGCTGATCGGATCGACCGCGGTCGAGCTCGGCGACCATTATGCCGCGCCCGGCCACGGCATCCTCCCCGGCGTCGTCGTCCAGGCGCTCTCTGCCGAGACTTTGATCGCGGGATCGGAGCGAAAGCCCTGGGGCCAGCTGCCGGCGCTGGTGGGCACCCTGCTGCTGGTCGCGGCCAGCGGGGCGCTGCGGGCCCGCTGGCGGATCGCCGCCTTGTCGACGGGGCTCCTAGCTCTCCCGGCAGCGAGCTTCGCGGCGGATATTTGGCTGGCGCGGTCGATGGAAATCGTGCCCGCCTTGGGAGCGCTTGTCTGCGCGCTGGCCTTTGGGGCCGCCGCCTTGCACCGCGCGCGCAGCCGCGCCGATGCCGAGACCGGGCTTCCCAATCTCGCGGCTCTGGAGGATGCGGCCGTGCCCCTCGGCGAGGTTCGGATCGTCGTCGCCCGGATCGGCGGCTATGTCGCGCTCTCGGCCGCGCTCGGCCCGCGCGGAACGGCCGAACTCGTCATTCGGGTCGCCGAACGGCTGCGGCTCGGAAGCGGCGCCGAGATCGTCTACCGAAGCGACGAGACCGGGCTCGCCTGGATTGTACCGGCTGGCAGCGACGTCTCGCTGGACGGGCTCGCCGCCTTCGTCCGCGACCAGCTCGCCGGCAAACGCAGGGTCGAGGTGCCGCTCCATTTCGGCATCGCCTCGGGCCGCGCGGTCGAGGCCCGGCAGCTTGTCGCCAACGCCGCCGTCGCAGCGATCCAGGCCGAAGGCTCCGGCCGTCGCTGGCAGGCCTTCACCGACCGCGATTCGGCCGCGATTGCCGAGGCGGTGGAGCTGATGGGCGATCTCGACGAGGCATTTGCGAGCGGCACCATCTACAATCATTACCAGCCCAAGCTGGACCTTGCGTCGGGGCGGATCACCGCGGTCGAGGCTCTGGTCCGGTGGCAGCATCCGCGGCGGGGCGCGCTCGCCCCGGACCAGTTCGTCCCGCTGATCGAGGCGCACGGGCGGGCGCGCGATCTCACCGTGCACGTCCTGGGGCGCGCGCTCGCAGACGCCGCCGCTTGGCGCCTCGACGGAATAGACCTGGGAGTCGCGGTCAACGTCACCGCCGACCTGCTTGGCGATTCGGCCTTCATGGCCGAGCTTCGGCTGATCGTGGCCCAGAGCGAGGTGCCCCCGGAGCGGCTCACGATCGAAGTCACCGAAACCGCCGCGATGGACGGCGCCGAGGCGGCGATTGCGGGCCTGGAGGAATGGCGGCGCCTCGGCAGCGGCGTTTCGATCGACGATTTCGGGACCGGCCAGTCGTCGCTTGGCTACATTAGGATGCTGCCGGCGACCGAGCTCAAGATCGACCGCAGCTTCGTCGCCGACTGCGCGCGGTCGCCGCGCAACGCTATCATGGTCCGGTCAACCATCGCGATGGCGCACGAGCTCGGGCTGAAAGTGGTCGCCGAAGGCGTCGAGGACGACGCCTGCCTCGCCACGCTCCGGGAAATGGGCTGCGACCTCGCGCAGGGCTATCTCATCTCGCGGGCAGTGGCGGCTCAGGAGATTGCGGCGCTAGTCGGCGGCGGATCGCCGACTGCAGCGGTCAGTGCATCGAGGTGAGGGCGGAATCGACGACCGGGGTCGCGCCTTCGAGCTTAGCGCCGAGGCTGGAGACCTCGCGCTGCGCCGAATGGGACGTCGTCGCGAGGCTGAGTTCCGTGAGGTAGCGGTCAACCGCCTCCTCGTCGATCGGCTGCTCGGCCTGCGGGCGCTGTTCCAGGCCAGCCGTCAGGATGAGGCCGGTGCCTAGGGCGCTGAGCGCGAGTGCTGAAAATCTGCGGTTCACAAGGCATTAACGAACCGAAACCCGATTTCGATGCATCCCCGCGGCACGATTTGGCGCGGACCCGGCTTTCCGCCATAATCATCCAATGGAGCCGGCCGAGCGCGCGCGCGCCGCATTGGCGCGGGGGGACCTGATCGCCGCCTACGACCTCAGCACCGCCGCGCTCGCGGCCGGTGAGGACGAGGAGTTGCGCCACCTCCAGATCCTCGCCCTTGCCCGGATGGGGGACACCGAGCGCGCGATGGAGCTGTTCAAGGGCCATGGGCTCGAAGCCTCCCCGGATCCACACCGCCGTGCAGCGGGCGCCCGCCTGCTCAAGGATCGCGCGCTGAAGCTCGGCGAGGGGCCGGAGCGCCAGGCCGCGCTCGCCGATGCCCATCGTGCCTATCGGGCGATCTTCGAGGAGAGCGGCGATGCCTTTCCGGGGATCAATGCCGCCACCCTCGCACTGCTTTCCGGGCAGGAAGATGAGGCGCGGACGCTTGCCGAAGCGGCGCTCGGTTCGGCGACCGAAGCCGATTTCTACGGCGCCGTCACCCGGGCCGAGGCCTTGCTGGTCCTCGGCCGGACCGACGAGGCGCGCGACGCGCTTGGCGCCGCTCCGGTGCGTGAATCGAAGGATCACGGGGCGCGTTCGACCGCGCGGCGGCAGCTTCGCCTGGTCGCTCGTCATCACGGCATTGGCGAGGACCTGCTCGATGCGCTGGCACCGCCGGCGGTGGCGCATTTCGCCGGTCATATGTTTACGGCCGATCCGGCGCGCGAGACGCAGCTTCGCGAAGAGATCGACGCCGCGCTGGACACGGCGGGAGTGGGGTTCGGCTACGGCGCGCTCGCGTGCGGCGCCGACATATTGTTCGCCGAGGCCCTGTTGGCGCGGGGCGCCGAGCTCCACGTCGTCCTGCCATTCGCCGACGAGGATTTCCTGATGCAGTCGGTGCGGCCGGGCGGCGAAGCCTGGGAGCCGCGCTTCGAAGCCTGCCTCGCAGCCGCGGCGAGCGTGACCCGGGCCACCTCCATCCCCTTCTTCGGCGACCCCGCTCAATATGGCTATGGCAGCCGGATCGCGATGGGCCTGGCGCGGCTTCGGGCGGAGCATCTCCAGTCCGATCCGATCCAGATCGTGGTCTGGGATGGGGTACCGGCAACCGGGCCCGCGGGCACCGGCGCGGACGTCGCCGTCTGGAGCGAGGCCGATGGCCAAACGCGGATCGTCGCGCCCGGCCCGGTGAACCGCGCGCACCGTCGGCCGCCGCCGCGCCACGAAAGCGGCCACGAGCGCGTCCTCGCCGCGGTCCTGTTCACCGACTTCGTCGGCTTCTCGAAGCTTCCGGAAGCCGCGCTCCCGGCGTTCTGGGACGGCGTCATGCGCACCGTCGCCGAAGTGCTGGACGAGCATGAAAGCGAAGTCTCGTGCCGGAACAGCTGGGGCGATGCGCTCTATGCCGTGACCCACAGCGCCCCGGGCGCCGCCGAGATCGCACTCGAGCTGCAGGCGCGGCTCGCCCGCTTCGATTATTCGACTCTCGGTCTCGACGGCGGTGGCGGAATGCGGGTCGGAGTCCATTACGGATCGGCCTGGAAGGCGACCGATCGGATCACCGGCCGGACCACCTTTTACGGCACCGAAGTCTCGCGCGCCGCCCGGATCGAGCCGGTGACCCCGCCCGGCGCCGTGTTCGTCACTGAGCCGCTCGCCGCCATCCTCGCCCTTGAGGCGCGCGAGCGTTTCTCCTGCCATTATGTCGGCCGGATCGGCCTCGCCAAGCATTACGGCGACTATCCGATGTACCGGCTGGCGCGGGCGGGCGGCGGGTGAAGGGGATGGTGAGCCCTGCTGGGTTCGAACCAGCGACCTACTGATTAAAAGTCAGTTGCTCTACCGACTGAGCTAAGGGCCCGTGCGAGCGGCACCTACGAGCGCACGGGGGCCGGGTCAATAACGCGCGCACGGCCGAGGCGATGGAGGAGTTGGCGTACGGTGGTGCCGCTGATCGGATCCCGCCAGTCGGGCGCGATCTCGGCGAGCGGCGCGAGCACGAAGGCGCGGCGGCGCATCTCCGGGTGCGGCACGACGAGACCGTCGCCGGCCCAGGCGCCGCCCGACCACAGCAGGAGATCGATGTCGAGCACCCGCGGCCCCCAGCGGCGGCCGGCGCGGCGGCCGAACTCGCGCTCGATCGCCTTGACGTGCGCGAGCATCTCGCCGGGATCGAGATCGCTCTCGACGATCGCGGCGGCGTTGGCGAAGCTCCGCCCGGCGGGCCCGAGCGCGGGGGTGAGGTGGATGGCGGAGGCGCGCCGGGCGCCCAGCGCCGCGATCGCCGCGCGCACCGTCTCGGCCGGCGAGCCGTGTCGGCTCCGGCGGTTCGAGCCCAGCGCCAGCGCATAGCTTGTCTTCCCCATCAGCCGCCGCCTAGGGCCCGCCCACGGTTACCGCCATGGTGGGGCGCCCCCG
>JAEWCW010000008.1 GCA_023390415.1 Pseudomonadota bacterium
GACCAGCACCGCCATCAGCGGCAGCGCGAGCCGCGCCATGATCAAGCTCGCGATCGCCACCAGCCGCCGACGCCTGATCTTCTCCAGCAGCAGCACCGCAGGCGCCTGGAGCAATTGGGTGAGGAAGGGCACCGCCGCGAGCAGCCCGATCACCCCAGGGGTGGCGCCGAGATAGAGGGCGTAGGCGACCAGCACGACACCGCTGTTGAGCGTGCCCACGATGGTCGCGAAGCTCGCGTCGAGCATCAGCCGCCTGAGGCCGCGCTCCAGCCTCTCCGGGCCGATATCCTGCTGGGTTTGAGTTGATGACATCCCGAAGTCGCCAACCGGCACGCGGCGCCCCTGTTCCCTCGCTCTCGAGCTTAAACGGACCTCGGAGACGGTGCCGGTTCGGCGGGTCTCTGCCAGCGCAAGGCGATGGTTGATTCGATCGGGGCTTTCGTGGCGTAAATGGCTGCGGCGTCAGGCCGAGTGGGGAGGGGTTGGATGTTTGGAACGGTGATTGCAGCTGCGTTTCTCGCGGCACAGTTGCTGCCGCCATCTTTGCTCGACGATGATGGCGACGGGATGGTCCTCGCGGAGATGCGTCCGGCCGTCGCTTGCCTGGACCGTTTCCACGCTTCGCCCGAGGCTGAATACCACGTTGGGCAGCTTGTCGCGCTTATGGTTGCCCAGCCAGATGACCCTGACTTCTCAATGCCGACCGTCGCAGCCGAATGTATCCGCACGGTACCGGACAGCACGGCCGCGCATGAGTGGGTTTCGACCTATGCGATTTTTCCGCTGGTGATGCGCGCTCTTGCTCGCCATCTCGCCACTCAGTCTGTCGACATCCACCAGCTGAACCGAACTCTCGGTCCCGTCGAAGTGGGGCGCGCATTCAATATGCCGGTGGCGGCTCAGGACGCGGAGTTGATTCGGTTGGCGGTGGCCGCAGGCGTCCCGGAACATTTGGCCGGGCCGGCCACGGTCTACGCCGTGATGCGGCGGATGGAGCCAATATTCGATATCGTCGTCCACCTACCAGCGCAGCCGGCGCGCCATATCGCGGGCTCGATCGGCACTGACGACTACCCGGCCAGCGCCCGTCGGCAGGGTCTCGAGGGGCGCGCAATCGTATCCTACACCATCCTTGCGACGGGGAACGTGCAGGATTGCGAAGTGATCATCTCCACCGGCCACCGGGTACTCGACGAACGGACATGCGCGCTTCTGACTGCACGCTACCTGTTCCAGCCTCCACGCGACGAGACGGGGAGGGCCGTGGAGCAGCGGCACTTCACGCGAATCCTATGGCGTCTACGCTGAGCTAAAGTTCTCCCCTTGTTCTCTTGGAACATTTGTTGTACGAAACGCAAATCGCGTTGATCGTTCGGCGCCGAGGCAATAGGGAGTCAGCTCGCCATGACGGCATCTCTCAAGGTCGTTTCCGACAGGAATTCACAAGACATGGACAAGCAGAAGGCCCTCGAGGCCGCCCTCGCGCAGATCGACCGCGCGTTCGGCAAGGGCAGCGCGATGCGCCTCGGCCAGCGCGAGGCGATCGAGATCGAGACCATCTCCACCGGCTCGCTCGGCCTCGACATCGCATTGGGCGTCGGCGGCCTTCCGCGCGGGCGCATCGTCGAGATTTACGGGCCGGAAAGCTCGGGCAAGACCACGCTCGCGCTGCACGCGGTCGCAGAGGCGCAGAAGAATGGCGGCACCGCCGCCTTCGTCGACGCCGAGCATGCGCTTGATCCGGTCTATGCCCGCAAGCTGGGCGTCGACATCGACAACCTCATCGTCTCGCAGCCCGATACGGGCGAGCAGGCGCTCGAGATCGTTGACACTTTGGTCCGCTCGAACGCGATCGATATCCTGATCGTCGATTCGGTCGCGGCGCTCGTCCCGCGCGCCGAGATCGAGGGCGAGATGGGCGACAGCCATGTCGGCCTCCAGGCCCGGCTGATGAGCCAGTCGCTCAGGAAGCTGACCGGCTCGATCTCCAAGTCAAAGTGCCTGGTCATCTTCATCAACCAGCTGCGGATGAAGATCGGCGTCATGTACGGCAATCCGGAGACGACGACCGGCGGCAACGCGCTCAAATTCTACGCCTCGGTCCGCCTCGACATCCGCCGCACCGGCCAGATCAAGGACCGCGACGACATCATCGGCAACTCGACCCGGGTCAAGGTGGTCAAGAACAAGGTCGCGCCGCCGTTCAAGCAGGTCGAATTCGACATCATGTACGGCGAGGGCGTGTCGAAGATCGGCGAGGTTCTCGATCTCGGCGTGAAGGCCGGCCTGGTCGAGAAATCGGGGAGCTGGTTCAGCTACGATTCGATCCGGATCGGCCAGGGCCGCGAGAACGCCAAGCAGTATCTCAAGGACAATCCCGAGGTCGCCGACCGGCTCGAGCGCGCCATCCGCGGCAAGACCGAAGCGGTCGCCGAGGCCCTGATGACGGGGCCCGATGGCGAGGAAGAACTTTAGGAACATTCGCGGGGGCGCTGCCGGCCTTCGAGGTCCCGGCGCCCCCGTTCGCGGCTACACGCGAGACAGGCGCAGCCCCGTCCCAGGGCAGGTGGCGCCGCATGACAGTCCGCAGGATTCGCCGATGACGGGGACCGCGATGGTAGCGGAGGAGGGACTTGAACCCCCGACACGCGGATTATGATTCCGCTGCTCTAACCAGCTGAGCTACTCCGCCCCATGGCGTGGGCCGCGGCAATGCCGCGACGGGGGGCGCTATACGGAGACCGCGATTGCCGGTCAACGGGCTCGATGGCGTGTCCGCGCCGAGTCCGGAACCGCCCGCCCGTGATCGTCGTTTGCGGGTTCGGAGGAGAGACCAGATGGACTTGCTGACCCCGCTCGAAACCCTGTGCCGGCTGATCCTGAGGGCCCGGGAGCTCGAGGCCCAGGTGCCGGCCGCGGACCCCGACGAGGATCCCGACAATGTCGACGATTTCGACGACGAAGGCGGCGAGGCATTGTCGGTGCTCGAGGACGAGCTCAACAGCGGAGTCGAGGAGGAGATGCGCTCGACGCTCGAGGATCTTGCCGACGACCAGCTTGCCGAGACGCTCGCGCTCGCCTGGGTCGGGCGCGGCACCTACGATAGCAGCGAGTGGGACGATGCCTTCGCCGAGGCAAACGAGGTCGGCGGCGAGTCGGCGGTCGACGAGCTGCTCGACATGCCCTTGCTCGCCTCGTACCTCGAAGCCGGCCTCGCGGCCTTCGACTATAGCTGCGACGGGGTCGGCCAGGTCGAATAGTCAGCCGCGGAACGGGAAGCTCCGGATCCGCTCCCACGGCCCGTCGAGATAGCGCCAGGTCGCAAGCGCCGGGATAGCCAGCGGCCGCGGTCGGAATGCGGCGCGAAGCTCGGCCTGGAGGCGCCGCGCCGCCCTCGGCTCGACCTTGTTCTGGATGGTGACATGGCCGCGCCACCCGGCCTGGTCCTGCGGCGTCAGCAGACCGTGAAGCGCGTCGGCCAGCTCGCCCCGCATCGCCTCCAGATCCCCGCTTTCCACCCGTAGCGCGGTGCCGCCGCCGAGATCCATCACGCCGGCGACAGTCGCGCGGGGCGGCGGCGCGCGCACGATATCGGCGATCCGGTGGTTGAATTCCGCCTCGCAGGACGGCGGAAGCTGGTGGAACAGGGTGAGGTGGGCCGGCACCTGGTTGCGCTCGGGGGGATAATGGTCGCGGCGCAGCTGCTGCAGCCAGCCGTCATCGCCGGGCGCGAACAGGGCGGTGACGATGATCGGTGCGGCGGCCATTCTGCTCTCTCCATGTGGCGACAAAGCCGATAGCCGCCGCTATAGGGCGCGCGACGTCTGATTCAGGAGAGAGAAATGCGCGTCGGCGTGCCGAAGGAAATCAAGGTCCATGAATATCGGGTCGGCCTGACCCCGGCCTCGGTGGCGGAAATCGTCGCCGCCGGCCACGAGGTGGTTGTCGAGACCAAGGCCGGCAGCGGCATCGACCTCGACGACCAGGATTATGTCGCCGCCGGCGCCACCATCGCGCCCGATGCGGCTTCGGTCTTCGCCCAGGCCGACATGATCGTGAAGGTGAAGGAGCCGCTCCAGCAGGAGATCGCCCTGCTCGAACCGCGGCATACGCTCTTCACTTATCTCCACCTCGCCGCCGACAAGCCGCAGGCGGAAGGGCTGATGAAGTCCGGCGCGACGTGCATCGCCTATGAGACGGTGACGGCACGCGACGGCTCGCTGCCTCTGCTCCGGCCGATGTCCGAGGTTGCCGGTCGCATGTCGGTCCAGGGCGGCGCCCATTATCTCGAGAAGGAGCAGGGCGGACGCGGAGTCCTGCTCGGCGGCGTTCCGGGTGTTCCGCCGGCCAAGGTCGCCATCCTCGGCGGCGGAGTCTCGGGCGTGAATGCCGCGCAGATGGCCGTGGGCATGCGCGCCGACGTGACCATCTACGACATCAACAATGCGCGGCTGGCCGAGCTCGACATGTTCTTCTCGAGCCAGATCAAGACCGCTTATGCGTCCAAGGCGGCGATCGCCAATGCGGTCGCCAAGTCCGAGCTGGTGATCGGTGCGGTCCTGGTGCCGGGCGCCGCGGCGCCGAAGCTCGTCACCCGCGAGATGCTGAAGACGATGAAGCGCGGCAGCGTGCTCGTCGACATCGCCATCGACCAGGGCGGCTGCTTCGAGACGTCGCGCCCCACCACCCACGAAAATCCGGTCTTCGAGGTGGACGGCGTGACCCATTATTGCGTGGCGAACATGCCCGGCGCGGTCGCCCGCACCTCGGCCTTCGCGCTCAACAATGCGACTCTGCCCTTCGTCCTTCGGCTTGCCTCGCTGGGCGCGGAAGCCGCGATGGCCGCGGATCCGCACCTCGCCGCCGGCCTCAACGTCTCGGGCGGCAAGATCCGCCACCAGGCGGTCGCCGACGCTCTCGGCCTGGCCTACGAGCCGGCCTGAGCCTCAATCGGATTGATGGCCAGGAAGCGGCCGGGGCGGTTCAGACCGCTCCGGCCGTTGCCGTTTGGGGCGCTGCTTCCGGCTCGTCGACCTCGCCGCGCGAGATGACGGTCGCGGCGACGAGATCGCCGATGACGTTGAGCGTTGTGCGGCACATGTCCAGGAAGCGGTCGACGCCGAGCACCAAAGCGATCGCCTCCGGCCGGATTCCGACCATTGCGAGGATCAGGGCAACGACGGGCAGCGAGCCCGCCGGGACGCCGGCGGTGCCGATGCCGCCGAGGATGCAGACCAGCATGACGGTGAGCTGCTGCCACAAGGTCAGCTCCATGCCGAAGAACTGGGCGAGGAAGATGACGGTCACGCCCTCGAACATCGCCGTGCCGTTCTGGTTAGCGGTGGCGCCGATGGTGAGCACGAAGCGCGACACCCGGCGCGGAAGCTTCAGCTTTTCCTCGGCCACGCGCAGCGCCGTCGGCAGAGTTGCGTTGGACGAGGCGGTCGAGAAGGCCATGACGGTGGCCTCCTGGGTCTCACGGAAGAAGGCGATCGGGCTCTTCTTGCCGAGCGTCGCGAGCAATGCCGGGAAGACGACGAACATCTGGATCGCGAGTGCGAGCAGGACCACGCCTACATAGGCGGAGAGGCTCTTCAGAAGGTCCCAGCCGAACAGAGCGGCGAGGTTGAACATGAAGCAGGCGACCGCGATCGGCGCCAGCTTGATCACGATCATGATCAGCCGCATCGTCACTTCGAATAGGCCTTCGAAGCCGCGCTTCAGCGCCCGCGCATTGGGCGTGTCGGTGAGCAGCAGGCCGATTCCGAAGAAGAGCGCGAAGAACATCACCGAGAGGATGGTGCTGTTGGTGCCCATCGCGCCGATCAGATTGTCCGGGATGATATTGACGAAGGCGTCGATCCCCGTCGGCTGCTCGCGCCCGGTCTGGACGATCGAGCCGGCGCGATCGCCCTGCTCGGCGAGCATCTCGGCGGCGCGGGTCCGGTCCACGCCGTCGCCGGGGCGAAGGATGTTGACCGTCGCGAGGCTGACCGCGACCGCGATGGCCGATACGATCACCGTGTAGGCGAGGGTGCGCAGCCCGACACGCTTCAGCGATCGAATCTCGCCCATCTCCGAAATGCCGACCACGAGCGCCGAGAAGAGAAGGGGAATGACCAGCATGAAGATCAGGCGCAGGAAGATCTGCCCGATCGGCTCGGTCACGTAGTTGGTGAAGGTCTCGATCCACGGCGCATCGGCCTGGGTCACGTAGACGAGGAGGCCGCCGACCAGTCCCACCAGGAACCCGATCAGCATCTGCATCTGCAGCGAAATGCCGCCTTTCTTCGTCTCAGTCATTCACTCGCCCTCCCTCAACCTGCGCACCGGTGCGAGATTTCGAAGCGTCGGTCAATCAGGCGTAGGCATAGGGGCCGCCCTTCGCCAGCGCGCGCGCATAAGCGGGGCGGGCGTGGATCCGCTCGATCCAGTCGATGAGGTGGGGACGGCGCTCGTCGAGCCCGGCGCGGTGCCGGGCCGCTTCCAGCGGGAAGCTCATCATGACGTCGGCCGCGCTGAATTCCTCGCCGGCGAACCAGGGGCGCTCGGAGAGCTCGGCCTCGAGCCAGTCGAGATGGGTGTCGATCATCTTCTGGATCGGCGCGAGGGCAGGGCGGCCGAGCAGGCCGAGCCGGCGGACGACGAGCATCGCGAAGAGCGGGCCCATCATCGAGCCTTCGGCATAATGGAGGAAGTGGCGATAGCGCAGGACGTCGTCGCGCCGCGCCGGCGGCCCGAGGCGGCCGCCCGCCTTCTCGACAAGATATTCGACGATCGCCCCGGTCTCGGCGACGATCCGCGGCCCCCCGTCGGTGGACCTGTCCTCGATCACCGGGGACTTGCCGAGCGGGTGGGCGGCGCGGAGCTCGGGCGGCGCGAGCATCGACTTGGGATCGCGCCGGTAGCGGCGGACCTCATAATCGAGCCCGAGTTCCTCGAGCAGCCACAGGACGCGCTGCGAGCGCGAATTTTCGAGATGATGGACGATGATCATCGCCGCATCCTATTGCAGCTTTTCCAGGCTGCGGCCACGGAACTTGTCCGCACCCGCGGAGTAACCTAGGCGCGTCCACCCCGTCCTTCCCGATCCGAGCCGAAAGCCGAACATGAGCGACCGCGCCCTTCCCCAGGCGAAGAGCTGGAGCGGCCCAGGAATGGCCGAGTTCATCGCTTTGATGGCGGCCCTAATGGCGTCGAACGCGCTCGCCATCGACGCCATGTTGCCGGCGCTCCCTGCAATCGGCGACGCCCTCGGGGTGGACGAGGACAATCGCCGCCAGCTCGTCATCACCGCCTATCTCCTCGGCTTCGGGGTCGCCCAGCTCTTCTACGGCCCGCTTTCAGACCGGTTCGGGCGCAAGGGTCTGCTGGTCGGCGGGCTGCTGCTCTACGCGGTCTTCGCGACCGCCGCCGGCCTTGCAGGCAGCTTCACCTTGCTGCTCCTCTCGCGCGGGCTCCAGGGCATGGCCGCGGCCGCCACGCGCGTCCTCGTCGTCTCGATCGTCCGCGACCGCTATCACGGGTCGGCGATGGCGCAGGTCATGTCGATGACGATGATCGTCTTCATGATCGTGCCCGTACTGGCGCCTGCCTTCGGCCAGGGCGTCCTCGCCATTGCGAGCTGGCGCCATATCTTCATCGGCCTCGGCGTCTATGGCGCCGTGCTTGCCGCCTGGACCCTCATCCGCCTGCCCGAGACCCTGGCGCCGGAAAATCGTCGTCCGCTCTCGATCGCCAAGATCGCGGAAGCGGCGCGGATCACGCTGACGACGCGCCAGTCGATCGGCAACACCATCGCGCAGACCCTGCTGATGGGCGCGCTGTTCGCCTTCATCAATTCGATCCAGCAGATCGTCTTCGATGTGTTCAATCGGCCTGAGCTGATCGCGCTCGTCTTCGCCTGCGTCGCCGGACCGATGGCGCTCAGCTCCTACGCCAATTCGCGGCTCGTGATGCGGCTGGGCTCGCGGCGCATCCTGATCGCGGCATTGAGCGCGTTCACCGCATTTGCCGCGCTCCACCTCCTGTTCGGGGAAACCTTCGGCGATACGATCTGGAGCTTCGTCATCCTCCAGGCGCTGACCATGGGCTGTTTCGGCCTGATCGGCGCCAATGCCGGCGCTCTGGCGATGGAGCCGCTCGGCCATGTCGCGGGCACAGCCTCCTCGCTCCAGGGCGTGATCACGACGATCGGCGGCGCCCTGCTCGGATTCGCGATCGGCCAGAGCTTCGACGGTACGGTCCATCCCTTCCTGATCGGCTTCACCCTGTGCGGCGCAAGTGCGCTGGCGGTGGCGATCTGGGCGAACCGAAATCCGTGCCGCGATTCGCACGACATCGCAGAGGTGGACGAGCAGGAGATCGGCAGCCGCCCGGCCTGAGCGGTCCGTCGACCGCACGGCGCAAGGGGCTGACGTTGCGGCGCTTTTCGGCTATGCTCATGGCATGACCGGGGGTGCGTTCCTGATCCTGATCGCAGTTGCCGAAGTGGCGGCGGCCCAACCGCGTCCGCGCTTCGAGGGCATGTTCACCGACTGGCAGGGCGCGGCGCGCGCCTCGGCCGAGGCCGAGCGCGAAGCCCAGGCCCGCCCGCCCGCCGCCCAGCCGACCGCGGCTTATGCGCCCGGCTCGCCCGCATTGGGCCAGCGCGTCGGCGAGATCGTCGCGCTCGGCGACTGCAGCGAGGGCGAGCGGGTCGCGCGCGCGGCCGGCGCCGTCGCGCGCCGC
>JAEWCW010000039.1 GCA_023390415.1 Pseudomonadota bacterium
GCCCTGGTCCGCGAGGCGGGATTCGGGATCGTCGTCGCGCAGACGGACGAGGGGCTGCGGGCGGTGCACGTGCCGTTGCTGCTCGAAGGCGAAAGGCTGCTGTTCCACGTCTCCAAGGGGAACCGGATCCACGCCGCGCTCGCCGGCGGCTGTGAGGCGCTGATCATCGTCAACGGCGCGCACGGCTATGTCAGCCCAGACGATTACGGCCTGCCCGACCGGGTGCCGACCTGGTCCTATGTCGCGGTCGAGATGAACGGCCGAGTCGCGCCGCTGGATGAGGCCGAACTGGTCCGCCTGCTCGATTCGATGTCGGCCGAGAACGAGGCGCGGATGGAGCGGACACCCTGGACCAGGGCTGAGCTCGCGGATGGGCGGTTCGAGGGTCTCCTGAAGGCGATCGCCGGCTTCGCGATGGACGTGGCGGAGTGGCGCGGCACCGCGAAGATCGACCAGGACAAAGCCGACGAGGTCCGGTCGCGGATCGGCGCGGCGCTGTCTGCGCGCGGCGAGGAGGGATTGGCCTCGCTCTATTCGCGCCCATATGGCGTGGGCACAGGATCGAAAGGCCCCGAATGACCCCAGCCGAACAAGAAAGGATGTGGCGCAACCGCTTCATCCTCCTCCAGCTGACTCGGATCGGCGGGACCTTGATCGTCCTGCTCGGCCTCTATCTCTGGTACGGCCCGCTCGTCCGGCCCGGCGGATCGATGGCCCTGGGCCTCCCCGTCGCTTTGATCGGCCTGGTGATCAGCTTCTGGGGGCCCCGGCAGCTCGCGCGGCGCTGGCGGAGCACGCCGCCGCAGCAATGAAGCGCTTTTACAAACAGGCCGAAATCCGCGCGGGCGCGTCCGGCCACGAGGTGCTGCTCGACGGGCGGTCAGTGAAGACCCCCGCGCGCAATGCCCTCCTCCTCCCTACCGCCGCGCTCGCCGAAGTAGTGGCCGCGGAATGGAACGCGCAGGGCGAGACGATCGACCCGCGATCGATGAGGCTGACCGGCCTCGCCAATGCGGCGATCGACCGGGTCGCGCCCGATCCCGACGCTTTCGCTGCGGGGCTCGCCAGATATGGCGAAAGCGACCTCCTCTGCTACCGCGCCGACGGGCCGGCGGCCCTGGTCGAGCGGCAAAGCCAGAGCTGGGACCCGATCCTCGCCTGGGCGCGGCGGCGCTTCGACGTCGATTTCGAGGTCACGTCCGGGATTATCCATCGCGCACAGCCCCAGGCGACGATCGACCGGCTCGCCCACGCCGCGGCGAGCCTGAGCCCGTTCGAGCTCGCCGCCTTGTCGCCTTTGGTCACGCTTTCCGGCTCGTTAATCGTCGCCCTCGCGATCGCGGAGCAGGCGCTCGACGTCGAGTCCGCCTGGACCGCCGCGACGATCGACGAGGCCTGGCAGGCCGAGCAATGGGGCGAGGATGCGGAGGCCGCCGAGCGGATGGCGAACCGTCGCGCCGAGTTCGAGTCCGCCGAGCGCTTCCTCCGCCTACTGGGAGCCTAGGCGGACGGGCGCTTCTCGAAGCGATTGAGGGCCTCCGGCGCGGCGTCGGTGACCTCGACCGCCTCGACGAGCGCCGCGGGCGGGCCGCGGCGGCAGCGCTGGATGAGCTCGGCGACGTCCGCATCCGGTCCGTCCGCGAAGATCTCGACCTCGCCGCTTCGAAGATTGCGCACCCAGCCGGTCAGGCCGAGCGCGCGCGCCTGCTCGATCGTCCAGTTGCGATAGAAGACGCCCTGGACCCGGCCGCGGACGATCAGGCGCTTCGCCGTCATCCGCTTCTCAGCACCTTCTTGTGATAATTGGCGCGGTCGAGCTCGCGCACCTCGACCGTGACCTGGATCTGGAGCTTATGATCGCCGATGGCGGCGATCGCGGCGCCGAGCACCGCCTCGCCGAGCGCAGTCTTCTGCGCGTCGGTCCGCCCGGAGAGGATTCGGAGATCGACATGGACCATCGCCTGCTCGGGCGCGCCGTCGCCGATCAGACAGTCGTCAAGCTGGACCAGCCGCGTCTTGCAATTGCCGAGATCGGTATCGACCGTCGCGGCAATCAGCCGGTGGACCTCCTGGGCCAAGGCGCGGGCGTCGAAGGCGCCCGTGAGATTGGCGCTATATTCGATCGCGATCTGCGGCACGTCAGACCGTCGCGATGTCGGGCGCGTCCTCGGCCTTCATTCCGACGACATTATAGCCGGCATCGACATGGTGGATCTCGCCGGTCACGCCCGATGCGAGATCGGAGAGCAGATAGAGCGCCGCGCCGCCGACATCCTCGATCGTGACGTTGCGCCGGAGTGGGGCATTATATTCGTTCCACTTCATGATGTAGCGGAAGTCCCCGATGCCGGAGGCGGCAAGAGTCTTGATCGGCCCGGCCGAGATGGCGTTGACCCTCAGGCCCTCCGGGCCGAGGTCCGCCGCGAGATATTTGACGCTGGTCTCGAGCGCGGCCTTGGCGACGCCCATCACGTTGTAGTGCGGGATCACCTTCTCGGCGCCGTAATAAGAGAGGGTGAGCAAAGAGCCGCCGGGCCTCATCATCGCCCGTGCCCGCCGCGCCACTGCGACGAAGCTATAGGCGGAGATGTTCATCGTCAGCAGGAAGTTTTCGAGGCTGGTGTCGACGAACTTGCCGCGAAGCTCGTTCTTGTCAGAGAAGCCGATCGCGTGGACGACGAAGTCCAGCGAGTCCCAGCGCGCCTTCAATTCGTCGAAGGCACGGTCCAGCGCCGCCATGTCGGAGACGTCGCAATCGAACAGGAAATCCGAGCCGAGCTCTTCCGCGAGCGGGCGCACGCGCTTCTCAAGCGCCTCGCCCTGATAGGAAAATGCAAGCTCGGCGCCCTGATCGGCGAGGGCGCGCGAGATTCCCCAGGCCAGCGAACGATCGTTCGCAAGCCCCATGATCAGCCCCCTTTTGCCCTTCATCAGCCCCGTCATTTGACCTCCTGTTTGGCCTCTTCGGCCTGTTCCGGATGCTCCGCGCGCTCGGCCGCTTCCTCCTCGGCCCGTTCGACGACCTTCTCGGCCACCGCTTCCTTGACCGCGGCGACGACTTCGGTCGGCGTCGGATCGGGGGTCTCGGCAAGCGCCGCGTTGAGCTCAGCGCCGATTACCAGACCGAGGCCGATGATGAAGAAGAAAAACAACGCAAGGACGATGCCGGCGAGGCTGCCGTAGGTGAGGTCGTAGCTGCCGAGGCTGGAGAGGACGACCGGGAGCAAGGCCGTCGTCGCCACCCACCACGCGGTGACGAAGGCGGCGCCCGGCCATTTCGGGCAGGCCGAGATCCGGTAGCGCGGTGGCGTCAGCGCGTAGAAGAGGATGTAGAGGGCGCCGAACAGCACCAAGGCGGGCACGATGCGCAGCAATGTGAACAGGCCCACCACGTCGTCGGCGCCCGGGATATTGGCGATGATCAGCTGCTGGAGGCCGGAAAGAAGGATCGAGGCGCTGAACGCGATCATCGCCAGCAGCACCGATCCGATGATCAGGCCGACCGAACCCAGCCGATATTCCCAAAAGGGGCGGCTGTAGGTCACGCCATAAGCGCGGCGGATGATGTCCCGGATCGTCTCGATGAAGCTTCCGGTGGTCCACAGGCCGACAAGGGCGCCGAGCCAGAGCAGTCCGCCGGAGCGTGCCTGGAGGACGTCGGCGATCGGCTGCTTCAGCACCTCACGGACGTTCTTCGGCATCGTATCGAGCATGCCGTAGACCGCTGCCAGCCCCTCCTCGGTCTGGCCGAAGATCCGCGCCACCGCAGCCGCGACGATCACGAACGGAAAGAGCGAGAGCAGCGCCAGATAGGCGAGATTCCCGGCGTGGATGAAGCCGTCATTGTAGACGCCGATCGCGACTCGCTTGAGGATCTCATAGGCGCGCGTGCCCTTGCGCGGGCGGATCTGCCCGAGCTTCGCCTTCGCCTTTGCGAGCCGTTTGCGCCTTGCCTCTGGCGACTGGGGCGAGATGTTCGGCTGCACGAGCGTCTAGACGCCCAAGCCCGCCCTCGGGTTCAGCCGGCCCTTTCGGCTCCACCCCTCCACGAAGCGCTTGAGATCGGGATCGTCGCCAGGAACGTCCACCATCAGCGTCACCAGCTGGTCGCCGCGCTTGCCGTCGCGTGCGGTGAAGCCCTTGCCCTTAAGGCGGAGGACCTTGCCGGAGGTGGAGCCCGCCGGGATCGACATCATCACCGGCCCGTCGACGGTCGGCACCTTCACCTTGGCGCCGAGCACCGCCTCGTCGAGCGCGATCGGCAGGTCGAGCCGGATATTGTCGCCCTCGCGCCGGAAATAAGGATGGGGCTTGATGTGGATGGTGACGATCGCGTCGCCGTTGCCGCCCGGGCCCTGCTGGCCCTGGCCCGCGAGGCGGATCTTGGTGCCGTCCTCGACACCCTTGGGAAGCTTGATCGCGATCGTCTTGCCGCCGGCCAGCGTCACCCGCTGGTCGCGCAGCGTCGCGGCATCCTCGAACGGCACCTCGAGCCGGTAGGCGACGTCCGCGCCCTTCTGGGGCGGCGCCTGGCGGCGTCCGAAGCCGCCGAAGCCGCCGCCGTTGCGCCGTCCGCCGAACAGCCCTTCGAACAGGTCGGAAATGTCGGCGGTCTCGCTGCCGAACTCGAACTCGGAGCCGTCGACGGTGCGGCGGAATCCGCCGGGCCCGCCGCCGCCGAAGCCGCCACCGCCGGCGCCCGGACCGCCGCCGCCGAAGCCGAACGGCGCGCGCGGATTTCCCTGCTCGTCGATCTCGCCGCGGTCGTAGCGGGCGCGTTTGTCCTTGTCGGTGAGGATGTCGTACGCTTGAGTCACCTTGGAGAAGCGCTCGGCAGCGGCCGGATTGTCCTTGTTCCGGTCCGGGTGCAGCTCCTTGGCGAGCTTGCGATAGGCTTTCTTGATGTCGGCTTCACCGGCGCCGCGAGAAACCCCGAGCTGTTCGTAGAGATCGGCCATGAGCCCGTCGTTCTCCAGTCGAGCCGAAAAGTCCACCATTCCTATGGCGGGCCCGCGAGATGGGTCGGCGCGGGACAGGGCGCAAGTGCGCTTGTGCGGGCGCGCCGCGGCGGGCAAGAACCCGAGCATGACCGATCCGCATGCCCTGTTCGACGCGTGGCTGGCCGAAGCCGAGCTCTCCGAGCCGAACGACGCCAACGCGATGGCGCTCGCCACCGCCGATTCCGACGGTCGCCCTTCGGTCCGCATGGTGCTGATGAAGGGCCACGATGCGCGCGGCTTCGCTTTCTATACCAATGCCGGCAGCCGGAAAGGAGAGGAGATCGCAGCCAATCCCCGCGCCGCAATCGTCTTCCACTGGAAGAGCCTGAGGCGCCAGGTGCGGGTCGAAGGCCGGATCGAGGCGACGAGCGACGCCGAAACCGACCTCTATTTCGCCACCCGCTCCCGCGATGCGCGCCTTGGCGCCTGGGCGTCCGACCAGTCGCGGCCGCTCGAGAGCCGCGCTCATTTCGAAGCGCGTTACGAGAGGGTCGTTGCCGAGCATGAAGGCAAGGACGTCGGCCGTCCGCCCTATTGGCGCGGTTATCGCATCGTCCCAGACAGGATCGAGTTCTGGACCGACCGCCCGCACAGGCTCCACGAGCGCCGCCTGTTCACCCTCGGCGAGGACGGCGGCTGGAGCGAGGGGCTGCTCTACCCGTGAGCGCGGGCCTCACCACCCGCGCAGCGCTCGCCAGCGTCGCCACGGCGGCCTTCCTGCTCGGCCTCAAGGGCGTCGCCGCCTGGATGACCGGCTCGGTGGCGATGCTCGGCTCGCTCGCCGACACCGCGCTCGACATGGTCGCCTCCCTGGTCACCCTGTTCGGGGTCCGGGTCGCCGCCCAGCCCGCGGACCATGATCACCGCTTCGGCCATGGCAAGGCCGAGGCTCTTGCCGCCCTGGTCCAGGTCGGGCTGATCACCTTCTCGGCGGCGATGATCCTGGTCCAGGCGGTGCGCCGGCTGCTCGGCGGCGAGGTGACCGGTGAGGCCGAGCTAGGGATCGTCGTGTCGCTGATCGCGATCGCCACCACCTTCGGCCTGCTCGCCTATCAGCGCCACGTCATCCGCAAGACCGGATCGGTCGCGATCGAGGCCGATCATGTCCATTATCAAAGCGATCTGCTTCTGAACCTGTCGGTGATCGCTGCCCTGGTGCTGGACCAGTTCCTCGGTCTTGCCGGCGCCGACCCATTGTTCGGAATCGCCATCGCCTTGTGGCTGGCGTGGGGCGCCTACCGCGCCTCGTCGCGCGCGATCGACCAGCTGATGGACAAGGAATGGCCGGAGGAGAAGCGTCGCCGGCTGCTCGAGGTCGCAGCCCGCCACCCGGAGCTTCGCGGCCTCCACGACCTCCGCACCCGGACCAGCGGCGCCAATGATTTCGTCCAGTTCCACATCTGGGTCGACGGCGCGCTGAGCGTCGCGGCCGCGCACGACATCGTCGAGCGGATGGAGCGCAAGATCGAGGAGGCGTTTCCGGGCTGCGAGGTGCTGATCCATCTCGATCCGGAGGGCCAGGTCGATCGGCCCGGCGATCCCCTTCGCGAGACCGATCTCATTCCGGGGACCCAGAAATGAAACTCCGCTTCGTCCAGGTCGACGCTTTCGCCGACCGCCCATTCGGCGGCAATCCGGCCGCGGTGATGCCGCTCGATTCATGGCTGCCCGACCATGTCCTCCAGGCGATCGCCGCGGAGAACAATCTCTCCGAGACCGCCTTCACCGTGCCGGACGAAAGCGGCGCCGCCGATTACGAGCTGCGCTGGTTCACGCCGACGACCGAAGTCGCCCTCTGCGGCCACGCGACCCTGGCGAGCGGCTTCGTCCTGATCGAGCGCGACGAGATCGTCTTCAGGACCCGCAAGGCCGGCCTGCTCAAGGTCGGGCGCGACGGCGCGGCGCTCACCCTCGACCTTCCGGTCACGCTCGTCCGCCGCGCCGACAATCCGGCGCTGCTCGATGCGCTCGGGACGCCGGGCGCCGAGGTCTACGACGCCTATCACGGCACCGAGGCGACGACGATCGTGCTGGTTGACGACGAGGCTGCTGTCGCCGCCTGCACGCCGGACATGGCGAAGCTGCGCGGGATCGACCTGATGGCGATCGTCACCGCGCCCGCCGATGCGGGCAGCGGCTACGACGTCGCAAGCCGGGTCTTCGTCCCCGCCTGGGGGGTGGACGAGGATCCGGTGACCGGCTCGGCCCATGCCGCGCTGACGCCCTTCTGGGCCGAGCGGCTGGGGCGCGAGAGCTTCACCGCCTTCCAAGCGAGCCGGCGCGGGGGCATGGTCGAGTGCCGCCTTGCCGGGGAGCGCGCCATTCTCGGCGGAAAATGCGTGACTGTAATCGAGGGGGCAATGATCATCGATGAGCCAGGGGGACGATAGCAAGCTTCGCCGCGAGATCGGCTTCACCGGTTCCGCGTTCCTTTCCTTCAACGGTGCAGTCGGGGCCGGGATCTTCGCTCTTCCCGCAACGCTCGCCCTCCAGTTCGGCGCGTTCAGCCCCTGGCTCTTCCCGCTGTTCGGGCTGCTGGTGCTCGCCCTTGCCCTGCCCTTCGCGCGGCTCGCCTCCTTCTTTCCGCAATCGGGCGGGCCCGTCGCCTATACGGCCGCCTTCGGCCCCTTGGTCTCCTTCCAGGTCGGCTGGGTCTATTATCTCGCCCGGGTGACGGCGCTCGCCGCCAACAGCAACGTCTTCGCCACCTATGCCGGCTCCCTCTGGGCGCCGCTCGATACGGGCGCAGGGAGGATCGGGATCATCACCGGCCTCTGCGCCTTCCTCGTCTACATCAATGTCGTCGGCGTGAAGCGCGCGATCCGGGTGCTGGACGCGATCACCCTCCTCAAGCTGCTGCCGATCCTCGGCTTCGCGATCGCGGGACTCATCATCTTCGCGGACAGCATCCCCGCGCCGGGCCCGATGCCGCCGATCGGCGGCATCGAGGCGGCGGCCCTCCTCGTCCTCTACGCCTTCGTCGGCTTCGAGAATTCGCTGATCCCGGCCGGCGAGACCGAGAATCCGCGGCGGACGATCCCGCGCGCGCTGATCGCCACCATCTTCGCCATCGCCATCCTCTATTTCCTCGTCCAGCTCGCCTTCGTTGCGGTCTCGCCGCCGGCACGGGAGGACGCGCCCCTGCTCGCTTTGGGCGAGGCGCTAGCCGGGCCTGCAGGCGCCCTCATCCTCACCTTCGCGGCTTTGTTCTCGATCGCGGGCAACACCAGCAGCTCGATGACCTCGACCCCGCGGGTCACCTATGCGCTCGCCCGGGACGGCCTGCTCCCTGGCTGGTTCGGCCGGGTCAGCGAGCGTTTCCGCACCCCTGCCAACTCGATCGTCTTCATGGGGCTCGCAGGCGCAGCGCTCGCGGTCACCGGCAGCTTCGTGTGGCTTGCAGTGGTCAGCACGGCTGCGCGGCTGGTCGTCTATTCCGCCTGCATCGCCGCGCTTCCCCAGGCCGAGCGGAAGGAGACCGGCCGCACCGTCCTCGCCAGCGTCGCGGCTCTGGTCGGGCTCGGTATCTGCCTATGGGCGGCTCTGCAGACGGATTGGGCGCCGTGGCGGATGCTGCTCGGCCTGCTCGCCGTGGGGCTGGTCCTGTACGTGCTGGCGAGACGCGCGGCGTCTAGGGTCCGTACCCAATACCCGCAACGGCCGTGACGGAGCGGATTTTGCGCCAGGGCAAGGAGCGAGGAGGGAGCGATGCTGACGCATCGTGACCGACGAGGGACGAAGCCCTGGCCCAAAAGCCGCCCGCCGCGAAGCGGTCGTCCGGAGAAGGCCTCCGGCTGCGTCGAACGGCTTGTCCGGGCAACCAGCCCGGCCCGCGCCGCCCTCCTTGCCGGCGACCTTCTCCGGACGATCCCGACCATTGCGGGTATTGGGTTCGGACCCTAGGCGAGCGCCAGCTCCGCGCTGACCGTCTCCTCGATCCAGCCGCCGCCGAGCACCCGGTCGCCGTCGTAGAGCACGGCGGCCTGGCCGGGCGCGACTCCATATTCGGGCTGGACGAAGCGGATCGAGTCGCCGTCGAAGCTGGCCGGCGCCGGCCTGGCGAGCGAGCGCACCTTGGCGGCGAGCCCGCTCCTCTGGTCCTCGCCCAGCCAGTTGAGGCCGGAGATCCGCGCCTCCGAGACCGCGAGGGCGGCGCGAGGCCCGACGACCACCCGACGTGCCTCCGGCTCGAGCCGGATCACGTAGAGCGGCTCGGCCTGGCCGCCGATCTCGAGCCCGCGGCGCTGGCCGACAGTGAAGTGGATGAGCCCGCGATGGCTGCCGAGGACGCGGCCTTCGAGATCGACGATCTCGCCCGGCTGCGCCGCCTCGGGCCGCACCTTCTTCACCACCGACGAATAGTCGCCGTCGGGAACGAAGCAGATGTCCTGGCTGTCGCGCTTGTCGGCGACGATCAGCCCGAGCTCGCGGGCGATCTCGCGGACCCGGGGCTTCGGCATGCCGCCCAAGGGGAAGCGGAGATAATCGAGCTGCTCGCGGGTGGTCGCGAACAGGAAATAGCTCTGGTCGCGCGCGGGGTCGGCGGCGCGGTGGAGCTCGGGCCCGTTCGGCCCCTCGACGCGGCGGACGTAATGGCCGGTGGCGAGGCAATCGGCGCCGAGATCGCGGGCGAGGGCGAAGAGATCGGTGAACTTCACCCCCTGGTTGCAGGAGATGCAGGGCACCGGCGTGCGGCCCTTCGCATATTCGTCGGCGAAGCGCTCGACGACGGAGTCGCGGAAGCGGCTTTCGTAATCGAAGACGTAATGCGCGATTCCCAGCTTCGCTGCGACCTCGCTGGCGTCGTAAATGTCCTGGCCGGCGCAGCAGGTCTTGGAGCGGCCGGCGGCCTGCCCGTGATCGTAGAGCTGGAGGGTCACGCCGATCGTCTCGGCGCCGCTGCGCGCGGCGAGCGCGGCCACGACCGAGCTGTCGACCCCGCCCGACATGGCGACGACGATTCGCGCGCCCTTGAGGGGCCGGCCGAGCTGAAAATCCGCGTCCATTGCGGCGCCCACATAGGCGCTCGCACCGAAAAACGACAGTGGCGGCGGCTTTTACGGAGGATTCAGGTTCCGGCGTTAGAAGCGTGCCAATGGATCTCGCATTCCATCTGCGCGCGGAGCGGCTGCTCAACCAAACGCCCGAGGCGCGAGTCGATTATGACGTGCTGGTCGCGGCGCTCGGTGCCCACCAGTCGCAAAGCGCCACAGCCCGGGCCGCCGCAACGGCCGCGCGCTCGCGTCCTGCCAACCAGGTCACCGAACTCGTTCTCGGCGGCGGCGGCTGGGAGGAAGCGAAGCGTGCCCGCCGCGGCTCCTTCAACCCGGGAGGCGGCGCCTGAACATGTCACCGTATCATTTACCTTCGCATTTTAGCCTTCTTTCAACCGTCACCCGCTAAAGCATCGCCACCGAATACGGTCTGTCTGGGGGGACAGGAGTCCTTTTTGAGGTACGAATGATCGAGAATCAGAACATCCGCCCGGCACAAGTCATCGGCCCCTTGGGAGAGCCGCTGACGATCGAGAGCCTTCCGCCGCCCTCGACGACCCGCTGGGTCGTTCGTCGCAAGGCTGAGGTGGTCTCGGCCGTCAATGGCGGCCTGCTCAGCGTGGACGAGGCGTGCGAACGCTACGGCCTCACCCTCGAGGAATTCTCGACCTGGCAGCGCGCGGTCGACCGCTCCGGCATGCCCGGCCTGCGGGTGACCCGCATCCAGCATTATCGCAGCCTCTACGAGCGCCAGCAGAAATACTGATCGGCGCCGCTGCGGCGGCATGAACGGGCGCCCCGCGACCTAGGTCGTTCGGGGCGCCTTTTCGCATCCGTTCGGGTTCCGCTGGCGCCCCCGCTGTGGCAAAGCGCGAAAAGGGGCGGCTGTCGCCGCGTGCGCTCAAGGGGAATCGGTGACCGTCTTCGTCTGGATCCTGCTCGGCGCCGCGATCGGAATCGCGGCTGCGATCCTCCTTCGGGTCGAGGGGCGCTCGGCGCGTGTCCTTAACGTCGCCGCCGGGATCGCGGGCGCGATCGGCGGCGGGATCGCCGAAGGCCGCGGCAGGATCGGTGCCGATCCCTGGGACATGAACGGACTGATCGTCGCGGCAGCCGGCGCGATCATCCTCATTGGAATCGCCAACCTCTTCCGCCACCGCCCAGCTCACTGAGCGGCGGCGGAACGAGGCGTCTAGCGCAGCTCGAAGCTCACGGTCAGGGCGACGGACAGCCGCTGCTCGCCGGCATCGATATTGGCGGTCGCGGCGTCCATAGACTGGGCGCGGGCCATCGCCACGGGCCGCGGCATCGGCATGACCGCACCGGTCTCGCTTACCCCGATCACACGGACGACGCGCATGTTGAGAGCACGCGCATAGAGTTCCGCGCGGGCGCGGGCGGTCGCGATCGCCGCGGTGCGGGCCTCGTCCAGCGCGGCCTCGGGCCGATCGATCTCGAGCGACGGTCCGTTGATCTGGTTGGCGCCCTCGGCGACCAGGGCATCGAGGATGGTGCCGGTCCGGGCGATGTCGCGGAAACGGATGCTCACGTCGTTCGACGCGCGATAGCCGGTGAGCTGCGGCGGCTGATTCTCGGCGTAGCGGTAATCAGGCTGGAGGCTGATATTGCTCGTCTGGATGTCGCGATCGGCGATTCCGGCACGGCGCAGTGCGGCGCGGACGGCGTTCATCCGGGCGCTGTTCTGGCGGATCGCCTCCGTTGCGGTCGGGGCCTGGGTGACGACCCCGGCGGTGATCCGAGCAATGTCGGGTACGCGCGTCGCATAACCTTCCGCGACCACGTCCAGCCGGGTCCCGGCGACTGCCGCATCCGGCTGCGCCTGGGCGGACGCGGCGGCAGGGACGGCGAGCGCCAGAGCCGCGCCCAAAACCAACCTGTTCAGCATTTCATGCTCCTTCGCTGCGCGCCGGGAGAGGCGCGTTAACGCCCCTCCCAACGCGAATCGGCCTGCATCGTTGCTGAACCGAAAGGGCCGTCAGACCCTGCGGCTGGCGACCAGGCGATAGACGAAGAGGATGATGATCGCGCCGATGATCGCGGCGATGAAGCCCGCGCCGCGATCGCCCTCGTCATACCAGCCGATCATCCGCCCGAGGAAGCCCGCGACGACCGCGCCGGCAATTCCGAGCAGGATGGTGACGATGCAGCCCCCGGGATCGCGCCCCGGCATGATGGCCTTGGCGATAAGCCCGGCGAGGCCGCCGATGATGATCCACCAGAGCCAACTGTAGTTTGCGAGCAGGTCCATGATTCTCCTCCCTCATTCTCTCCGCGAAACGATCTACGATTCAGCGGTGGTAAACGTCCAACCCCGGATGTACAGGCGCGGTTCCGGGCAGGCGGGGGATGACGCCGAGCACGCGCGTGTAGCGATTCCGGCTTGAGCCGAGTGCTTTATTCATCTAATACAGTTCCCAACCAACAGGCTGTGAAAGCAGAATGACGATGCAGGCGACCGATTCGAACAAGTGGAACCGCGAAGCGCTGACCGACGAGGTCATCGTCATCGACGATGGTGCCGCCGCGCGCCGTCGCCGTCGCCGCACCATCATCATCGCAATCATCATCGCGCTCATCGTTCTGATCGTCGCCGCAATGGCGATGCGGGGCGGCGGCGAGCAAGCGGCCGCGCCCGCCAAGGGTGCCGAGGGTCAGCAGCTCCCGACCGTCAGCGTGATCGTGCCCGGTCGCCAGCAGGTCGCCCGCACCCTCTCGGCGACCGGCAACCTCGCCGCCCGCCGCGATCTCCCGGTCGGAGTCCCCGGCGAAGGCGGCCAGATCGTCCGCGTGCTCGTCGAGCCTGGCCAGTGGGTCGGCGCCGGCCAGACGCTCGCCGTCATCGACCGCAGCGTCCAGTCGCAGGAGGCCGAGCAGCTCGCCGCCCAGATCCAGGTCGCCCAGGCCGATCTCAGGCTCGCCGAGAACGAGCTCAACCGCGCCCAGCAGCTCGTTTCGCGCGGCTTCGTCAGCCAGGCCGACGTCGATCGCAAGCGTGCCACCCGCGACGCCGCGGCGGCACGCGTCCGCGTCGCCCAGGCGC
>JAEWCW010000133.1 GCA_023390415.1 Pseudomonadota bacterium
GCCCCGGTCCAACCGAGCGCGCAGCCCGCTGCTCCCGCCGCCGTCGCTTCCACCGCCCCCGTCCCTGCTCCGGCGCCCGCGGCTCAGCCCGTAGCCGAGGACGAGGATGACGGGTCCCAAGTTTCCGAGGCCGAGCTCGCTTGCCTCACCCGCGTGATCCTCTACGAAGCGGGCGCCGAATCCCGCGCCGGCCAGCTCGCAGTCGCCCAGGTCGTGCTGAACAGGACCCGCTCGGGGCGCTTCCCGCGCACCATCTGCGGTGTGATCAACCAGCGCGGCCAATTCTCCTCGATCCGCAGCTTCAACGCGCCGCGCGGCGCGCGCTGGGAGCGTGCCGAGGACATCGCCGAAGCTGCGCTCGACGGCGAGCGCGCACCGGGCGTCGGCAACGCTTTGTTCTTCCACGCGGCCCATGTGCGCCCGTTCAGCGGCCGCACCCGGGTGGCGCGCCTCGGCAACCACATCTTCTACCGCTGAGCGGCGGGAACGTGAAAAAGGCGGCGGAGCCCCCGGGCCCCGCCGCCTTTTTCGTGTCCGCAATTCGGATCGCTTAGCCGACGATCTCGTCGGGCGTGAAGAAGTAAGCGATCTCGATGTCGGCATTTTCCTGGCTGTCCGAGCCATGGACGCTGTTCGCCTCGATCGATTCGGCGAGCTCGCGCCGGATCGTGCCTTCCTCGGCGTCCTTCGGGTTGGTCGCGCCCATTACCTTGCGGTTCAGCGCAACCGCATCCTCGCCCTCGAGCACCTGGACCACGACCGGGCCCGAGGTCATGAAGGCGACGAGGTCGTTGAAGAAGGGCCGCTCGCGGTGGACGGCGTAGAAGCCCTCGGCCTGCTCCTTGGTCATCAGGATGCGCTTGGAGGCGACGACGCGGAGGCCGGCCTTCTCGAGCATGTTGGTGACCGCGCCGGTCAGGTTGCGACGCGTCGCGTCCGGCTTGATGATCGAAAAGGTACGGGTCGTCGCCATGTCGGTCGAGGCTCCAATCTTTATGAATGTGTGGAATTGCGCGGCTCTCTAGAGAGGAGCCGCTGCCGACGCAACCTCGCCCTGGTTCGTCGGCGCCCTAGGGGCCCTGGACCCAGCGGCCGGTGTCGCTCTGCTTCCAGTAGCGTGTGTCGACCCCGTCCCTGCCCTTCAGCGTGCGCCAGGCCGAGCGAGCATCGTCCAGCCGCCCCGCATCGAAGAAATAGAAGGCGCGCTCGAAGCCCAGCGCCTCGTCGCGCCAGACGCCGTCGGCAAGCGCGATATTGGCGGCGCCGTTGAGCGGCTTCGGATCGGCGGAGAGCAGAATCGGCTGAACCTCCGGATTGTCGCGCCCGTGGGGCAGGAAGCTGTCCGGCGAATGGGTCCACAGCGCCTTGTCGAGCACGTCGAGCGGCTCGCCGACGACCAGCAGCCGCCCGCCCGAGGCCAGCACTTTCTCCGCGATACTCGGCAGCACCCGCTCCACAGGCAAGGCGACGAGATGATAGAAATCGACCAGCACGCGGCACTTACTCGAACGGATCGCCCGTCCCGGTGGGAATGGCGATGGAAGGAATCAGCGCTCGTGATTGTCGGCGACGTAGCGGTCGAGGAGCGCGACTCCGTAGCCGGTCGCGCCCTTGTCGTAGAGGTGGCCGGGCTTGTCCGCCCAGACCATCCCGGCGACGTCGAGATGGGCCCATTTCACCCCGTCCTCGACGAAGCGCTGGAGGAAGCAGGCGGCGGTGATCGATCCGCCCTCGCGCCCGGCGCTGTTCTTCATGTCGGCGACGGGGGAATCCATGATCTTGTCATAGGCGTCGCCCATCGGCAGCCGCCACAATTTGTCGCCGCTCGCCTGGCCGGCGGCGGTGAGCTTGGCCGCGAGGCCGTCGTCGTTCGAGAACAGGCCGGCATATTCGTGGCCGAGGCTGATGATCATCGCGCCGGTGAGGGTGGCGAGGTCGATCATCACTTCCGGCTTGTACTGGCGCTGCGCCCAGGTCATCGCGTCGGCGAGCACCAGCCGGCCTTCGGCGTCGGTGTTGATCACCTCGATCGTCTGGCCGGACATCGAGGTGACGATGTCGCCGGGGCGCTGGGCGTTGCCGTCCGGCATGTTCTCAGCGAGGACGCAGATGCCGACGACATTGGCCTTGGCCTTGCGCGCTGCGAGTGCCCGGATCGCGCCCGCGACCGCGCCGGCGCCGCCCATGTCCCACTTCATCGCTTCCATGCCTTGCGCCGGCTTGATCGAGATTCCGCCGGTGTCGAACGTGATGCCTTTGCCGACGAAGACGACCGGCTTGGCGCCGGCGGCGCCGCCGCTCCAGCGCATCGCGAGCAGCCGCGGCGGCCGCACGGAGCCCTGGCCCACGCCGAGCAGGGCGCCCATGCCGAGCGCCTCCATCTGCGCCTCGTCGAGCACCTCGAATTCGACGCCGAGGCCCTCCATCGCGGCGCGGGCGCGCTCGACGAAGGTCTCCGGATAGACGATGTTCGCCGGCTCCGTGACCAGGCTGCGGGTGAGGTCGAGACCCGACAGGAGAGCCTCCTCACGCGCCCAGGCGTCGGCCGCATCATCGCCGGCGCCGACGATCACGACCTCTTCGAGCGTCGGCTTCTGCTTGCGGCTGAGCTTGGTGCGGTAGATGTCGTAGCGCCAGCCGCGCGCCGCAGCGCCGAAGCCGATCCGCGCCGCTTCCTCGGCCTTGAGCCCGAGCCCGGTGACGTCGACCGCTACCTTGGTCTCGCCCGAAGTCAGCAGCTTCGCCGTGATCGCGCCGCCGACCTTCTCGTAGAGCGCGTCGCCGGCATTCTTCGCGCCGAGGCCGACGAGCAGCAGCCGCCGCGCCTGGTCGCCCTCCGCGACGAACGTTTCTGCGACAGCCGCCACCTCGCGCTCGAAGCGCTGGGCCTCGGCCGACCGCATCGCCAGCCGCCGCGCTGCCTCGTCCAGACCCGAAAGCCGGTCGGCGAGCATGTCCTCGCCCCTTACCGGAATGGCGAGGGCGTAGCTTCCCTCGGGGCGCTGGGCGGCAAACGTGACTTTCATCGGGCCTTTAACTCCTCGCGGCGCATTGGAAGGCGGGCAGCCTTAGGCCCTCGCGGGGCCTGTGGCAAAGGGTCAACATCAGCGCCATTGCGGGGTTCCCCGTCTGGTGCGATAGGCGGCGCGCCATGTCGGGACAGAAACAGCGGGGATGAGAAGACTGGATAGGATCTGCCTGGCGGCGCTTCCGCTCCTGCTCTGCGCGCCGGCGGCCGCCATTGCCCAACAGGCAGCGGACCGTCCAGCCGCGCCGGCCGACATCGATCCGGAAGCGCGGGTCGCCTTCGGTGCCGACCAGCTCATCTATGACGAGCGCGCTGACACCGTCACGGCGAGCGGCGAGGTGCGCATGGTCCGCGAAGGCTATCGGCTCAGCGCGGATCGGGTGACGTGGGTCCGGCCGACCGGCCAGGTCTCTGCCGAGGGCAATGTCCGGGTCGTCAGCCCGCAGGGCGACGTCGCTTATGGCGACCGGGTCGAGCTCACCGACACGCTGCGCGACGGCGTCGTCGAGAATTTGCTGCTCGTGCTGGAGGATGGCGGCCGCCTCGCCGCCCGCGAAGCCGTAAGGCAGAACGGCGTCACCACGCTCGAGCACGCGGCTTATTCCCCCTGCGCCGTCTATGACGAGGACGGCTGCCCGCGCGATCCGACCTGGCACATCACCGCGGTCCGCGTCACTCACGATCCGGTGCGCCGGCGAATCTATTATCGCGGCGCCACGCTCAACCTGTTCGGGAGCCCGATCGTCCCCCTGCCCGGCCTTTCGCATCCGGACGGCAGCGGCACCGGCGGCGGAACCGGCTTCCTGGTCCCGGACCTCCGCTTCACCCGCTCCAACGGGGTGGAGCTGGCCCTGCCCTATCACATGCGCCTCGCGCCCAACCGCGACCTCACGCTCACGCCGCATCTCTATTCGAGCGAGCTGCCGATGCTGGAGGGCCATTACCGCGCCCTCAATTCGCTCGGCGCGTATCAGGTGCGCGCTTACGCGACCCAAGGCTCGCGCCTCACAACCGGCGGAAGCGAGAGCGACCTTCGCTATTATGTCGAGGGCAATGGCCGCTTCCAGCTGGATCCGCGCTGGAGCGTCACCGGCGCGGTCCGCTACGTCTCGGACCGAACCTTTCTCCGCCGTTACGACATCAGCCGCGAGGATCGCCTGCGCTCGCTGGTGGAGGCCGAACGCATCACCTCGGACAGCTACGTCTCGATCGCCGGATGGGCCTTCCAGGGCCTCCGCCCGACGGACGTCGGCGGCCGCCAGCCGATCGCCATTCCCGCGGTCGACGCCCGTTTCCGCTTCGACGATCCGGTCTGGGACGGGAGCATCGAGGTTCAGGCCAACAGCCTCTCGATCCTCCGAACCGAGGGCCAGGACAGCCAGCGCGCTTTCGCCAGCGCCCGCTGGGAGCGGCGCTCGATTACGCCGCTTGGCCAGGAGCTGGTGCTGACCGCCTTCGGCCGCGCCGACATCTACCACGCCAACGACACCCACCTCACCACCACCGCAATCTATCGCGGCGACGAGGGCTGGAGCAGCCGCGTGATCGGGGCGGTCGCGGCGGACCTGCGCTGGCCGCTCGCCGGGCCGTTCATGACCGGCAGTCAGCGCCTCACGCCGCGGATCCAGTTCGTGGCCGCGCCGCCGACCGAGAATATGGACATCCCCAACGAGGATGCGCGCTCGGTCGATCTGGAGGATTCGAACCTGTTCGCGCTCAATCGCTTCCCCGGCCACGACCGCTGGGAGGACGGGGTGCGCATCACCTATGGCGCCGACTGGGCCGTCGACCTTCCCGGAATCGCGATCCGCTCGAACATCGGCCAGAGCTATCGGCTCAACAACAGCGCGAGTATTCTTCCGCCGGGTACCGGCCTGTCGGACCGTTTCTCGGATATCGTCGGGCGCACCAACGTGCGGGTCGGCCGCGACATCGCCTTCACCCATCGCTTCCGGCTCGACAAGGACTCGTTCGCGGTCCGCCGCAACGAGATCGACGCGACGATCGGCGGGCGGCGCACCTATGCGACGATCGGCTATCTGAGGCTCAACCGGAACGTCGATCCCGCAATCGAGGACCTACGCGACCGCGAGGAGATCCGCCTCGGCGGCCGGGTCCAGGTCGCGCGCCACTGGTCGATCTTCGGCTCGACCGTGATCGATCTCACCTCGACCGAGGAGGATCCGTTCGCCCCCACGGACGGGTTCGCCCCGGTCCGCCACCGTCTCGGCATTCTGTACAATGACGATTGCATCGAGCTCGGTATCACCTGGCGGCGCGATTACGAGACGACGTTCGACGATCGCCGGGGCAACACCTTCCTGTTCCGGGTGGCGCTTCTCAATCTGGGGCGCTAAGCTGCGGTTCAGCAAGCCCGGGCCATGACTAGGCGTCTGCTTTTATTGGAGGAATGATGAAGCTCGGTACTCTTCCCAGGGCGGCGATCGTGCTCGCCGCTTCGGTAGCGTCGGTTATGGCGGCCGCTCAGGCCACTGGCCAGGCGCCCGGGACCGGCGGTCTCAACATTCCGAGCAACCCCCAGTTCGTCGGCCGCGCCGAGCCCGGCGTTCGCAAGGCGACGGCGATCGTCAATGGCGAGGTGATCACCGAGACCGACATCGATCATCGGCTTGCCCTGGTCCTGGCGTCGAACAACGTCCAGATCCCGGCGGAGGAGATGGCGCGCGTCCGTGCGCAGATCCTCAGGAACCTGATCGACGAATCCCTCCAGATCCAGGCCGCCGCCCAGCGCGAGATCACGGTCGAGCCGCGGGAGATCGAGGCGGCCCTGAACCGCGTCGCCGAGCGTGGCGGCCAGAACCGCCAGGCCTTCGCCGCGCATCTGCGCTCGCTGGGGTCGTCTGAGCGCTCGCTGCGGCGCCAGATCCAGGCCGAGATTGCCTGGGCGCGCCTTCAGAGCCGCTACATCCAGCCCTTCGTCAACGTCAGCGATGACGAGGTCCAATCGGTCATCAGCCGGCTCAACGCCTCGCGCGGCACCCGCGAATATCGGATCGGCGAGATCTTCCTCTCGGCGACCCCTGAAAATGCCGCGACCGTGCTCGGCAACGCCAATCGGATCGCCGAGCAGATTCGCGGCGGCGCCTCCTTTCAGGCCTATGCCCGCCAGTTTTCGGAGGCGTCGACTGCGGCGCTCGGCGGCGATCTCGGCTGGATCCGTCCGGAGCTGCTTCCGGAATCGCTCGGCCAGGTGCTGACCCAGATGCCGGTCGGCGCGATCAGCCAGCCGATCCCGGTCCCCGGCGGCTATTCGATCATCGCGCTCGGCGATACCCGCCAGGTGTTGATGCCCGACGCGCGCGACGCCCAGCTCAGCCTGATTCAGATGTCGATCGGGTTCCCGGCCGGCACCACGGAAGCGCAGGCGCAGCCGGCGATCGAGCGGCTCGTCCAGACCAGCCAGACGATGGGCGGCTGCGGCGGCGCCCAGCAGGCGGCGACGGCGCTCGGCGCCGAAGTCGTCGCCAACGACCAGATCCGAGTCGGCGATCTTCCGCCCGCGCTGCAGGAAATGCTGCTCGCGCTCAGCATCGGCCAGGCGACCCGTCCGTTCGGAACGCTGGACACACGGGTTAGCGTCCTCGTCCTCTGCGGCCGCGACGATCCGCAGCAGACCGGCGCGCCGAATGCCGAGGCGGTCCTCGATGCGATGACCGAGGACCGCGTGAACCGCCGCGCCCTGCGTTTCCTGCGCGACCTGCGCCGCGACGCCGTCATCGATTACCGCTAGGAACGGGGCGTTGGCCCTTCCCCTAGCCGTCTCGCTGGGTGATCCCGCGGGCATCGGCGCCGAGGTGATCGCCAAGAGCTGGGAAAGGCGGGAGGCCGCGGGCCTGCCGCCTTTCTTCGCGGTCGGCGAGATCGCCGCGGTGAGCGCGGTCTGGAACGGCCCGGTCGAGGCCATCGCCTCGCCCTCCGAAGCCGCCTCCGTCTATGATCGCGCCCTCCCCGTCCTGCGCGTCGGCGACGGCGTAGAGGTTGTTCCCGGTCGGCCCGATCTGGCCGGCGCCCGGGTCGCCCTCGATTCGCTCGAACTCGCCGTGGGCCTCACCCGGTCGGGCGCAGCCTGCGCGCTGGTCACCGGCCCGGTCTCCAAGGCCCAGCTCTATGCGGTCGGATTCATCCACCCCGGTCAAACGGAGTTCGTCGCCGAGCGCTGCGGGATCGGGGTGGGCAACGTGGTGATGATGCTCGCCGGGCCGACTCTCCGGACCGTACCGGTCACGACGCATCTCCCCCTCGCCCAGGTCCCAGCCGCCCTGTCGGCGGAGCTGATCGTCGCGCGGGGCCGGACCACGATCCGGGGCCTTCGCCAGCAATTCGGGATTGCGCGCCCGCGCCTCGCCGTCGCCGGCCTCAATCCCCATGCGGGCGAGGCGGGCGCGCTCGGCCGCGAGGAGATCGAGATCGTCGCGCCTGCGGTCGAGCGCCTCCAGCAGGAGGCGGAGGCCGAGATTTTCGGCCCGCTCGCCGCCGATTCCATGTTCAACGCGCGCAGCCGCGCCGGCTTCGACGCGGCGCTCTGCATGTATCACGATCAGGCGCTGATCCCCTTGAAGGCCCTCCACTTCGATGAGGGGGTGAACGTTACGCTCGGCCTTCCGATCGTCCGCACCTCGCCGGACCACGGCACCGCCTTCGCCATCGCCGGCAGGAACGAGGCCGATCCCGCCGCAATGTGCGCGGCGATCTCCCTAGCCGCCGCGAACGCCAAGCGGATGGCCGAGGCATGAGCGACAGGCTCCCGCCTTTGCGGGAGGTTATCCAGCGCCACGGCCTCAGCGCCGCCAAGGCGCTCGGCCAGAACTTCCTCCTCGACGAGCAATTGCTGGACCGGATCGCCCGGATTCCCGGGCCGCTCGAGGGCGAGCGCGTCTACGAGGTCGGCCCCGGCCCCGGCGGCCTGACCCGCGCCCTGCTCCGCGCCGGCGGGGAGGTGGTCGCGGTCGAGCGCGACCGACGCTGTCAGCCGCCCCTCGCCGAGCTCGCCGCGCATTTCGGCGGTCGTCTTCGGGTGATCGAGGGCGATGCGATGGCGCTGGACGAAGCGGCCGAGCTCGGCGGCCCGGCCCATGTCGTCGCCAACCTCCCCTACAATGTCGGCACCGCCCTGCTCGTCCGCTGGCTTGGCGGCGAGGCCTGGCCGCCCTGGTGGAAGAGCCTGAGCCTGATGTTCCAGCGCGAGGTCGCCGAGCGGATCGTCGCCGCGCCCGGCACCGCCGCTTATGGCCGCCTCGCGGTCCTCGCCCAGTGGCGCTCCAGGCCGGTACTGGCGATGAAGGTCCACCGCTCGGCCTTCGTGCCCCCGCCCAAGGTGATGTCGGCCGTCGTCCACATCGTCCCCACCCAGGCGCCCGAAGGAGTCAGCGCCCGCACGCTGGAGGCGGTGACCGCCGCGGCTTTCGGCCAGCGCCGCAAGATGCTCCGCCAGAGCCTCAAGCCCCTCCCCGGTGCGCTCGAGGCCCTGGCGGCGCTTGGGATCGACGCGGAACGGCGCGCCGAGACTCTCGACGTCAGCGAATTCGTGGCCATAGCGAGAGTGTTGTCGCGCCCCTGACCCTCATGCCCAACCGTCAGGGCTCCGGGGGCGCCGTCTGAGCGAGACTGTCATCCCAGCGAAGGCTGGGATCTCGGCGGGGTTACTCGCGGCGCAGATGCAGCGCTGCACGAGGTTCGAGACTTTTTGTCCTGAGATGCCAGCCTCCGCTGGCATGACGAGCGTGGCTCAGAGCTCCGGCGCACCCGTCAATTATTGTTGCTGGGGGTCGCCGGCGGCGCCGGGTCCGGGCGCTGCGCTGCAAGCACTTCGGCGGGCGGGCCGCGCTGGATGACGGCGGCGAGGCTGGTCGCCTGCGCGCAATTCTGCCCGCACAAAGCCTGCACCCGCTCGAGGTTGCGCCGCGCGCGGTCGACGGCGCCACGCTGGACATAGGCCTCGCCCTGGCCGGCGAGCGCATCGACGTCGTTCGGCTCGATCTGAAGCGCCGAGGCATAATAGCGGATCGCCTTGCCCGGCAGGCGCTGCGCTTGGGCGACGCGGGCCAGCGCGACATAGGCGGCCCGGTTGCGCGGATCGACCGCAAGAGCGCTCTCCAGCCTGTCGATCGCCTCACTGTAGCGGGCGGCGGCGGCATGGGTCCGCGCCTCGGTGACCAGCGCCGCAGAACGCGGGTCGATCTGGTCGTCCGGCCGCTGACCGGACCCCGTGCTCGCAACGGTCGCAAGCGCGATCGCACCGGCAACGGCAATAGGCGTGAAGCGCATCATCGTCTCCCAATATCGCCTGCGATCTAGCATGGCCTTGCCAGACGTGCGACGAAAAAGCCGTCGGTCCCGTCGTTTAGCGGGGTGAGCAGGCGCCCCGCGCCGGCGGCCCGTCCAGCCAGCATAGGCACGTCCCCGGATACCCACGATGAACGGGCCAGGAAGGCCTCCGCCTGCGCCCTGCCCTCCTCGGCGAGCAAGGAGCAGACCGCATAGACGAGGGTGCCGCCCGGCTTCACCAGGCGTGCGCCGAGATCGACCAGCCGCGCCTGCAGCGCGGTCAGCCGGTCGAGGCGCTCGGGGGTCAGCCGCCAGCGAGTCTCCGGATTACGCCGCCATGTGCCGGTGCCCGAACAGGGTGCATCGACCAGGACGAGATCGGCCGTCCCTTCGAGGTCGGCCAGCGCCTCGGCCTCGCGCCCGCCGTCGAGCAGCCGCGCCTCGACGATCGAGACCCCCGCCCGCTCGAGCCGCACCGGCATCCGCGACAGCCGCGCACGATCGGTGTCGGCCGCGACCAGCCGCCCGCGATCCTCCATCATCGCCGCGAGCGCGAGTGTCTTGCCGCCGGCTCCGGCGCAGAGATCGACGACAATCATGTCCGGTGCGGCGCCGGTGGCGAGCGAGAGTAGCTGGCTGCCCTCGTCCTGCACCTCGACCCGCCCCGACTGCCATTCTGGAGTCGCCTCGACCTGGAAGCCCTCAGGAAGTCGAAGGCCGATCGGCGAATGCGGCGTTGGCACCGCCTCGGGAAGCTTGATAGCGCCCTCGCGCAGGTCGTTGACGCGGAGGTCCAGCGGCGCCCTGCCGAGCAGGGCGGCGATCTCGGCTTGGTCCAGCAACGGATCGAAGCGGTCGCTCAGCCAGGCCGGCGCCGCTGCCGCCGCGGCCCGCGGCTCGTCCGCGTCGGGGGCCGCGGGCCCGTGCGCCGACCCGTCGAACAGTTCGAGAAGCGCCGGATCCTCCGCGGCCAGGCCGAGCATGGCCGCGCGCCCGCTCGCCGGCACCTCGCCGGAGCGCCGGATCGCGCGATAGACCAGCTCGCGCACCGCCCGCCGGTCCTTCGATCCGGCATAGCGCCGAGTCTTGAAGTAGCGCGAGACCAAAGTGTCCGCCGCCGCCCCGCCAGAGCGCGCGGCGTCGATCACCTGGTCGAGCAGCTCGATCGCCGCCTGCGCCCGCGCCGCGGGGGTCATGGCTCAGCGCGTCGGGTAATTGGGCGCCTCGCGGGTGATGGCGACGTCGTGCACATGGCTTTCGTGAAGCCCCGCATTGGTGATTCGGACGAACCTGGCGCGGGTCTGGAGATCGGCGATCGTCGCCGATCCGGTATAGCCCATCGCCGCCTTCACCCCGCCGACCAGCTGGTGGACGACGTCGCGGGCATGGCCCTTGTACGGCACCTGGCCCTCGATACCCTCGGGGACGAGCTTCAACTGGTCCTTGATGTCCTGCTGGAAATAGCGGTCGGCCGAGCCGCGCGCCATCGCGCCGACCGAGCCCATACCCCGATACGATTTGTAGGCGCGCCCTTGATACAGGAACGTCTCGCCCGGCGCCTCCTCGGTGCCGGCGAGGAGCGATCCGATCATCACCGTCGCCGCACCGCCGGCGAGCGCCTTGGCGACGTCGCCCGAGGTGCGGATGCCGCCGTCGGCGATCACCGGGATGCCCGATTTCGCGGCTTCCTCGGCGGCGTCCATAATCGCGGTGAGCTGCGGAACCCCGACGCCGGCGACGATCCGGGTGGTGCAGATCGAGCCGGGGCCGATCCCCACCTTCACCGCGTCCGCGCCGGCGTCGATCAGTGCCCGAGTCGCCTCGGCTGTCGCGACATTGCCGGCGACGATCTGGACCTTGTTCGAAAGCCGCTTGATCCGGTCGACCGCAGCCGCAACGTCCTTGTTGTGGCCATGCGCCGTGTCGATCACGATCAGATCGCATTCGGCGTCGATCAAAGCCTCGGAGCGCTCATAGCCTTTGTCGCCGACGGTGGTCGCCGCGGCCACCCGAAGCCGCCCCGAACCGTCCTTGGTCGCCTCGGGATAATTGACCGCCTTCTCCATGTCCTTGACCGTGATCAGGCCGATGCAGCGCCGGTCCTCGTCGACGACCAGCAGTTTCTCGATCCGGTTCTGGTGGAGCTTGCGACGCGCCTCCTCCTGGGTGACCCCGGGGCCCACCGTGACCAGGTTCTCGCGGGTCATCAGCTCGGAGACCGGCTGGCGCGGATTGTCGGCAAAGCGGACGTCGCGGTTGGTGATGATCCCGCACAGCCGCCCGTCCTTCTCGACGACCGGGATGCCCGAAATCCTGTGGCGGCTCATCAGCTCGAGCACGTCGGCGAGCGTCTGTTCGGGCGTCACCGTGATCGGATTGACCACCATGCCGCTCTCGTAGCGCTTCACCGCGCGCACCGCCGCCGCCTGCGCCTCGACGTCGAGGTTGCGGTGGAGGACCCCGAGCCCGCCCAGCTGCGCCATCACGATGGCCATGTCGGCCTCGGTCACCGTGTCCATCGCCGAGGACACGATCGGGATGTTGAGCGCGATCTCGCGGGTGATGCGCGTGCTGGTGTCCGCCCCGCTCGGGAGCACGCTCGATTCGGCCGGCTGCAGAAGCACGTCGTCGAAGGTGAGGCCGAGGCGGATGTCCATGGAATTGCCAATCGTTCGAGTGGAAAGTTGGCGGCCCATGTAACCGCGGCTTTAGGCGGGCGCTACCCCCGTGCTTTCACCGCTGCCGCAACGGAAATCGCGCCGGGTCGGCCAGCCTTCGCGCGAGCGCGACGAGGAAGTCGGCATCCTCCGCCGCGCCGTCCAGAGGCAGGTCTGCGCGATACTCGTCATCCGGCCCGTGATAAGGCTCGGCGACATAGCGCCGCATCAGCGCCATGTCGGAGAAGGCGCCGCTGACCAGCGCCGCGGGCACGCCGGCCTCGCTCAGCGCCCAGCCGTCCTGGCGGCGATTGAACGCGCCTGCATCCTCGTCCTCGTCGATCGTCCGTCCAAGCTCCGCCGCGGCCGCGGTGATTTCACGGTCGAGCGCCGGGTCCGGTTCGCCGATGATGGCAAGCGGGCCTCCCGGCGGGTGGATGGCGACCGTGTCGATGTTGAGCGCCGCCGCGAAGCTCTCGATCGGCGCCGGCGGATTGGCCGCGAAATGCTCCGCGCCGCGGAGCCC
Organism: Pseudomonadota bacterium; assembly: GCA_023390415.1. Taxonomy (GTDB): domain Bacteria; phylum Pseudomonadota; class Alphaproteobacteria; order Sphingomonadales; family Sphingomonadaceae; genus Allosphingosinicella. The sequence continues at coordinate 12,497 of JAEWCW010000133.1, forward strand.
GACCTCCTCGGCCGTCGTCGCGAGAACATAGATGTCGCGCACCGGCCGCGGCCCGGACGCAAGCCGCCCGGCGATCTCGATCAGGCTTGCGATGCCGCTCGCATTGTCGACCGCGCCGTTGCAGATCCGGTCGGGCTCGCCTTCGCCCCGGCAGAGGCCGAGATGGTCCCAATGGGCGAGCAGCAGCACGTTCTCGGCTCCACCGCCGGTCCCCCGGATCCGGCCCACGACATTGTTCGATCGGTAGGGCCGGCCGCTCGTTGCCACCTCCAGGCTGGCGCGCAGCGGCAGCGCCGCGGGGCGGAAGGCCGGACCGTCCTGGCGCTCGAGCATCGCAACGAAATCGCCGCCGCCTGCCGCGACCAGCTCGGCCACCACCGACGCGTCGATCGTCCCGCGGATCGCGCCCCCTGGCCGATCAAGGATCGTGTCCCCCATCCGCGCCATCTGGACAATCGCCTGCCAGGGCAGGTCGTCGCCGACGATCCCGATCACTGCTGCTGCACCCGCGGCCTCGACTGCCGCCGCCCGGCGCTCGAAACTCGGAAAACCCGGCACGTCGGGCGGCTCCACCAGGATCAGCACGATCGCGCCGGTGAGGTTTGCGCCCGCGATCTGCGCCGAGTGTCCGTGGCCGGCGAAGATCAACGGTGCGTCGGCGACGCGCTGAACGCCCGGCGCGCCGATCAAGGTGATCGCGCGGTCGTCGAACCGGACTGCCCGCCCGCCGACCGTCCAGCTCGTCCGGTGCGCGATCGGCCGGCGTTCGACCAGCGCGACCTGCTGAAGCCAGCCTCCTCCCGGCGCACCGGGCTCCACACCCCGCCTGCTCAGCTCGGCGACGATATAGGAGGTGGTCAGCGGCTCGGCCGCTGTCGCCGGTCCACGGCCCTGAAACTCGTCGCTCGCCAGACGCTCGACATGGATGCGGAGCTGGTCGGCCGTGATCGGCTGCGCAACAGCTCCCGACGCGAGCAGCGCCGCCGCAGCGCAGAACAGGCGCACGGGAAGGCTCAGGCGAGCCGGGCCTTGGCGAGGGTCGCCTGTGCCTGCGCGACGTGCATCGCCTCGATCATCCGCCCCTCGAACCGCTCGGCGCCGCCGCCGGCCTCTGCGATCAGCCGCCTCGCCGCAGCCACCTCCTCGTCCGAAGGCCCGAAAATCCGGTTCACCGTCGCGATCTGGCTCGGGTGGATCGCGCTCTTGCCGTCGAAGCCGAAGGCGCGGCCCTGCCCGCACTCCGCCTCCAGTCCGTCATCGTCAGAAAGGCCATTATAGACGCCGTCATAGGCCGGCACACCGGCGGCGCGGGCGGCGAGGAGGATGCGCTGGAGCGCGTAAACGAGGCCCACGCGGCCGCCGCCGGGGGCGATCCCGAGCTCGGCCGAGAGGTCATTGGTCCCGGCGATCAGCGCCCGCGTCGCCGGGGCGATCGCAGCGGCGTCGATCACGCCGCGCGGGGTCTCGATCATCGCCAGGATCGGCTTTGCCATCAGCCCGGCAGCGGATGCCGCTTCGCGGGCGGATTCGACCTTCGGCAGAACGACATAATCCGCCTTGCACTTGCGCATGCAGACCACGTCCTCGCCGTAGAAAGGCGATCCAGTCGCGTTGATCCGCACTGCGACCACTTTCCCGCCGAAGCCTTCGGCGACCGCGTCCAGCGCGAGCGCCCGCGCCTCGACCTTGTCCTCCGCGCGCACCGCGTCCTCGAGGTCGAGGATCACCATGTCGGCGTCGAGCTCGCGCGCCTTGGCGATGGCGCGCGGGTTGGAGGCTGGGAGGAAGAGCAGGCTGCGGCAGTGGCGAAGGTCGCGCGGGGTCATGTCGTCTCGATTCCGCTTGGAACGGGGCCGGCTAGACAGCATGATAGACCCGAGGCTGCGGGGAGGAAACAGGACATGCTCGAGTCGGTCATTTCCATCGTCGTCGCGGTGGTCATCCTCTTCCTGTTCGCCAGCATCAAGATCGTCCGCCAAGGCTATCAATATACGATCGAATATTTCGGCCGTTTCACCACGGTCGCGCGCCCGGGCCTCAATTTCTACCCCGCCTTCTTCTATCGCGTCGGCCGCAAGGTGAACATGATGGAGCAGGTGCTCGACATCCCCGGCCAGGAGATCATCACCAAGGACAATGCGATGGTGTCCACGGACGGCGTCGTCTTCTTCCAGGTGCTCGATGCCGCCCGCGCCGCTTATGAGGTCAGCGACCTCTATCTCGCGATCATGCAGCTCACCACGACCAACCTCCGCACCGTGATGGGCTCGATGGACCTCGACGAGACCCTCTCCAAGCGCGACGAGATCAACGCCCGCCTGCTCTCCGTCGTCGATCAGGCGACCGAGGCCTGGGGGGTCAAGATCACCCGGGTCGAGATCAAGGACATCCGCCCGCCCGCAGACATCGTCAACGCCATGGGGCGGCAGATGAAGGCGGAGCGCGAGAAGCGCGCCGTGATCCTCGAGGCGGAGGGCAGCCGGGCTTCCGCCATCCTCCGCGCCGAGGGCGAAAAGCAGTCGCAGATCCTCGAAGCCGAGGGGCGCCGCGAGGCGGCCTTCCGCGACGCCGAAGCCCGCGAGCGCGCCGCCGAGGCCGAGGCGAAGGCGACCGAGGTCGTCTCCAACGCCATCCAGGGCGGCAATACGCAAGCGATCAACTATTTCATCGCCCAGAAATATGTCGATGCGGTCGGCCAGTTCGCCAACTCGCCGAACAGCAAGACGATCCTGTTCCCGGTCGAGGCGACCCAGTTGATCGGCACCTTGGGCGGAATCGGCGAGCTCGCCCGCGATGCGCTCGGCCGCGGCTCCAGCGGCGGCGGAAGCACGCCCCCTGCCCCGCCCGCGCCGCCGCGGGTCACGGTGCCGAAGACCGGCGTATGAGCAGTCTCGATCCGCATTGGTGGTGGCTGCTGCTCGCGGCGATCCTCGCCCTGCTCGAACTGTTCGTACCGGGGGTCTTCTCGATCTGGATCGCGGCCGCGGCGGCACTGACCGGGCTCACCGTCCTCGCCTTCGACATCCCGTTCGTCTTCCAGTGCGCGATCTTCGCCTTGCTCGCCATCGCCTCGGTCTCTGGGGGGCGGCGCTGGTACGAGCGCAACCCGGTCGACAGCGCCGATCCCCACCTCAACGAGCGCACCGCCCGGCTGATCGGCCGCGAGGTCACGGTGGTCCAGGCGATCGTCGGCGGCGAAGGCCGGGTCCGGGTCGGCGACAGCGTCTGGACCGCCCGCGGCCCCGACGTCCCCGAAGGCGCCCGGGTGCGCATCGTCGCCGCCGAAGGCGGTTCGCTCCGGGTCACCCCCGAAGACGGCCCGCCCCAGCTCAGCCGGAGCTGAGCCCCCTCTCCTTCGCGAAGCGCGCCGCAAGCTCGGTCAGGAAGTCGAGGAACACGCTGACCTTGGGCGAGACCGCGGTCCGGCTCGCATAGAGGGCGTGGACCGCCGGCGGGTCGAACAATTCGTAGCCCGGGAGCACCCGCACCAGCTCTCCGGCCGCAAGCAGTTCGCCGATGACGAAGCGCGATCCGGGCGCGATCGCGATGCCCGCCTTGACCAGCTCGAGGTTCAGCAAAGGATCGTTGCAGGCGAAGCGCCGCCAGGTCGGCACCTGCACCCGCTCGCGCCCGCGCACCAGCTCGAGGCCCGCGCCATCGAGGAAGGGAAAGCCGATCACCGCGTGCCGCTCCAGCTCCTCGGGGGTCTCCGGAAGCCCGTGCCGCTCCGCATAGAGCCGGCTCGCGACCAGCACCGCATTGACGTCGACGATCTTGCGCGCGACCGCGCTCGAATCCTCGAGCCGCCCGACCCGGACCACCACGTCGAACCCGTCCTCTACCGGGTTGAGGCGCCGGTCGGTGAGCTGGAGATGGAGGTCGACCTCCGGATAGCGCTCCAGGAAGTCGGGAAGCGCGCTCCCGAGCATCTGGTGCCCCACGGCCATCGGCATCGCCACCCGAAGCCGCCCGGTCGGAGTGCCTTGATAGGCGGCGATCTCGGCATCGGCCTCCTCGGCCTCGGCGACCATCCGCAGGCAATGTTCGTGCAGCGCTCGCCCGATCTCGGTCAGCGTCACCTGCCGCGTCGTCCGCTCGATCAGTCGTGCGCCATAGGCCTGCTCCAGTCGGCTCACCGCCCGGCTGACGCTCGACTTGGGAAGGCCGAGCGCCCGCGCCGCGCCCGAGATAGAGCCGAGCTGGCCGACCCGGGCGAACACCGCCATCTCCTGCAAGTTGCGCAATGCGTGTTCCACTGGTGGAACGCCCTATTCCAGAATCGCCGTCTACCGGAAGCGCTTTCGCTCCGCCATCTGCCCTTCTCAAACAGAGGTTCAGGGAAAATGGCAGAACTCGCCCTCGTCGGCCGCGACATCGAGGCCCCGGCCGCGGACGCCCCCGCCGACGCCGACTCCGGCGCGCCCAGGAAGCGCCGCCGCCTGCGCCTGATCGGCGGCATCGGCGCGATCCTCGCCCTGGCCGCCGGCTGGGCCGGCTACGAATATCAGACGGTCTGGCAGTACCAAGAGAGCACCGACAACGCCTATGTGCGCGCCGACATCACCCCGGTCGCGGCCAAGGTTGAAGGCTATGTCGCGCGCCTCGCCGTCGCCGACGGCCAGCGGGTGCGCGCCGGCGACGTTCTGATGGTGCTCGAAAGCGCCGATTACGAGGCCCGGGTCGCCCGCGCCGAGGCCGAGCTCGCCGCCGCCCGGGCCAATGTCGGCAATCTCGTCGCGCAGCGCGGCTCGGCCGTGGCCTCGGTCGCGGCGCAGGGCGGCTCGATCTCCCAGGCCGAGGCCCGGCTCGCCGCGGCC
>JAEWCW010000062.1 GCA_023390415.1 Pseudomonadota bacterium
CGTTTCAGGCTTACAGGAAGGGTCACCAATGAACATGCACAAGCAGCCGGCCGCAGCCGAAGCGCCGGCGCCCGCGCGCCGCGGCCTCCTCGCCCGCGCCCACCGCCGCTATCTCGACATCCTCGGCTCGGTCTACATCTACAACGAGCATCGCGGCTATCGCAGCATCGACCGGGTGCTCGCGGCGGTGCGCTGGAAATATCCCGAGATGGGGGATTTCATCGCGACGATCGAGAAGCACCGCCGCGACGAGCGCGCGCACTATCTGATGTTCCGCCGCTATTTCGAGGGCCTGGGGCAGATGCCCTATGCGGTCGACATTACCTGCGGCCATATCGACCGGCTGATCCGCCTCACCTTCGGCTGCGGGATCGACGATCTCGACGAGAAGGGGATCATCGAGGACAAGGAACAGTTCGACCTGCTCTGCCGGGTGATCATGCTCACCGAGATGCGCGGCATGCGCCAGGTGGAGATCCTTCTCAAGTCACGGCTGATGACCTCCGAGCGGGCGCTGGTGAAGATCTTCAAGGTGATCGAGCGCGACGAGCCCAGCCATTGGGCGCCCTACGAAGGCTGGCTCCGCGACCATCGCGGGCGGATGCCCAATTGGCGCGAGAAGATGGCCGACGCCTGGGTCCACCGCAGCCTGATCCTGTTCAAGCTCCCCTTGCTCTACTTCAACCCCTGGCTGAGGCGCCGCACCGACTGGGCGGACGAGGAGGATGGACCCGAGCCCCAGCTCTGCTAGCCTCCTCGGCATGAACGCCCTCCTCTTCCTCGCGGCGCTCGCGGCTGCAGCAGCGCCGCAGGGCGCGACCCAGCGCCGCTGCGGCTGGATCGACAATCCGACGCCCGCCAATTGGTGGCTGACCGACCGCGACGGCGAATGGCTGATCGGCGCGCAGGGCGGCTACCAGGCGCCGGGCATGGACCGGATGCCGGACATGTCGACCCGCGGCTGGGTCCGGACGAACGGCAATTACGGCTATGGCTGCGGCTGCATGGACGTCACCATCGACCGCGCCAACAGGCGCATCACCCGGATCACCCGCGCCGCCCCCCTGCCCTTGCGCCAGTGCCGCGCCGACCGGAACTTGCCGCGACGCTAGCCTAGGACGGCGGTGCATCCGCCGCCGAAGCGGACGCGTTGCCGATGCGCTTTCGAAGATAATAAGGCTCGCCGAGCGCGCCGCGCAGGGCGAGGGGGTGGATGTCCCGCACCCGCAGCCCGGCCGGGAGGCAGGCGGCGATCGGCCCGGAAAGTTGCGACAGGCTCTGCACCGAGGAACTGGTTCCAGGCCGGGTCGCCATCACCCGTTCCACCCCGTCCGGATCGCGCTCCATCACGCAGCGCCCCATCTGCGCGAGCTGGGCCTGCACGCCGGCCGACTGCGGCACGGGCGGCAATTCGCTGGGCAAGGGCCCGGCGCTCCGCCCTCGCTCCCGTTCCCAGCGCCGGAGGGATTCGGCGATCGCCCCGCGCAGGACGAGATTCTCGACCCGCATGCTGCGAAAGCGCGCGCAGACCGTTCGCCGGGTGAAGCGGCCGCCGGTCAGCCGATCGATGATCTCGGTCTGCTCCGGCGAGTTGAGCTGAGTCGCAAGCAAAGCGAGTGCACGCGGCCGGTGGATCCGGACGATGCAGTTCGCCCATTCGCGAAGGTGCATCCCGGCCACCGGATCTGCGGCGAAATCGCTGACCGTCCGCCCGATCCGAGAGCTGATCGGAACCTCCTCGGAACCCTCCGCGCCGCGCTCGACGACGGTGACCTGCGAAGGGTCGGCCGACGGCTCGACCGGGGGTGTGGCCGGGTCAGCCGCTTGAACGAGGAACGCGGTCAGCAGGGCCAGGGCCACGGCTTCAATTCCGACCGTTGCTGCCGCCCTCATAGCCGCAACTGCGGTTGCCGCAGCGGGCGGAATTCTGGAGATCGCGGCGGAGCTGCGCCCGGTCGGCATCGAAGATGACCCATTCGGCCGCCGTCTTGCAGACGCGCTGGGTCCGCACGTGCGAGCCGATCGCCAGTTCCTCGCGCCGGCAGATCGGGCGATCGGGATCGTCGCCGGCGATGGCGACCGCCTCGTCCTGGGCACCCATCGCGAAGCCGAGCTCGCTGACATACCAGCGCTCGCCTTCGCGATGCTGGGGCCGGAAATCGCCGCGGCGAAGCTGGGCGAGCACGATGCGGCCGACCAGGGTCTCGAGTGCCTCACAACCCGCTTCGTGGACGACGACCGACTCGGTCGTGCCGTCCGCGTTCATCAGCAGCGCAAAGGGAACGACGACGTTGAAGCGGCGATCATGCGCGCCGGCGAGGGTGCAGCGGCCGTCCGAGAGCATCTCCTCGACCCTGCGGACCATTTCCGCCTCCGGCATCTGCCGATCGAGCCGGATCGGCTCGGGGAATTCCGAAGGATCGAACCTCCCGACGTCGACCGAAATCTCCGCTGCGGCCGGCGCAACGGGTTGAACAAGCGCAAGAATGAGCGCGGCAAGGAACGACATGGCGGCTCTCCCCCAAGTGCCAAGGCCGGCAGGGTATGTGAATCAGGTCCCCCTGGTCAATTGCGCCGTCTGAAATCCGCTAGGCTCCGGACTCGATTAGAAACGGATACCGGGCGTGCCTTGGGCCGCATTCTGGATGTCGCGGCGAAGCTGCTCGCGGTCGGCGTCGAAGATGACCCATTCGGCGGCCGTCCTGCAGATGCGCTGGGTGCGCAGATGCGACCCGAGGGCGAGTTCCTCCTGCCGGCAGATCGGCCGATCGGGATCGTTTGCGGCGATCGCAACCGCCTCGCCCTGGGTCCCCATCGCAAAGGCGAGCTCGCTGACATACCAGCGCTCCCCGTCGCGATGCTGGGGCCGGAAATCGCCGCGGCGAAGCTGGGCGAGCACGATGCGCCCGACCAGGACCTCCAGAGCCTCGCATCCCGCTTCGTGGACGACGACCGTTTCGGTCGTGCCGTCCGCATTCATCAGGAGGGCGAAGGGCACGACGATGTTGAAGCGGCGGTCGTGCGCGCCCGCGATGGTGCAACGGCCGTCGGAGAGCATGTCCTCGACCCTGTCGACCATCTCCGCTTCCGGCATCCGCCGATCGAGCCGGATCGGCTCCGGGAATTCGGAAGGGTCGAACCGCCCGACGTCGACCGGGATTTCGGCCGCGGCCGGCGTCGCGGGTTGAGCGAGCGCAAGAATGAGCGCGGCAAGGATCGACATGGCTGCTCTCCCCCGAGTGCCAAGCCCGGCAGAGTAAGTGGGGACGGCGTATGCGGTCAATCGTCCGGCTGGAATCCGGCGCCGGACGCCTCTATCAGCCGCCTGTGCCGGTCCGCTCCCTCTTCGCCACCCGCTTCTACGAGGGCGACCTCGGCGATCCCGCTCTGGTCGCGGCGCTCGAGCATTCGTGCCGGGCGCTGGCCGAGGAGGACATGGCGGGGCGGCGCTGGTCGCGGGACCATGGCTATCGCGGCTACACCTCCTATGCGTCGCTGAACGACCTGCCCGAGCGCGACCCGGACATCGCCGCGCTGGTGCGCAAGCTCAATCGCCACGTCGCCGCCTTCGCCGCCGACTGCGCCATGGACCTGGGCGGGCGGCGGCCGAAGCTGGACAGCCTGTGGGTCAACGTCCTCAAGCCCGGCGGCTCCCATAGCGGCCATATCCATCCGCACAGCATCGTCTCCGGCACCGTCTACGTGGCGGTGCCGCCGGGATCGGGGCCGCTCAAGCTGGAGGACCCGCGGCTTCCGCTGATGATGGCCGCGCCGACCCGCCGCGCCGACGCGCCCGAGGATCTGCAGAGCTTCGTCTATGCCGCGCCGGCGCCGGGCAGCATCTTCCTGTGGGAAAGCTGGCTTCGCCACGAGGTGGTGCCCGGCACCGGGCCCAAGGGCGCGGGCGGCGAGCGGATCAGCATCAGCTTCAATTATCGCTGACGAAAAAACGGCCGGAGACGCTGTCACGCCCCCGGCCGATCTCTCCCCCCGAGATGGTCCCTCCTCGATGCCGCCGCGGCCTCCGCCGCGGCGCGCATATCTTTTTGATATCTGGCAAATTTATAGAGTAAAGTAGAATTACGGTTTAGGTCCGAAACGGCGCTATCTCCGCCGCCCCGGCCCTCTGGCAAATCCGCGCGCTTCCGCCTAAGTCCGCCCGCAAATGCGCGGCCGCGAACCGCGGCGCGCCCTTCACGGAGTTTGGAATGGGTTTTCGTTGCGGCATCGTCGGCCTGCCCAATGTCGGCAAATCGACGCTTTTCAATGCGCTGACCGAGACCGCCGCGGCGCAGGCGGCAAACTATCCCTTCTGCACGATCGAGCCGAACGTCGGCCGCGTCGCCGTCCCCGATCCGCGGCTCCAGGAGATCGCCAAGGTCGCCAAGTCCGCCAACGTGATCGAGACCCAGCTCGAGTTCGTCGACATTGCCGGCCTGGTCCGCGGCGCGTCCAAGGGCGAGGGGCTCGGCAACCAGTTCCTCGCCAACATCCGGGAGGTCGACGCGATCGTCCACGTGCTGCGCTGCTTCGAGGAAGGCGACGTGACCCATGTCGAGGGCCGGGTCGATCCGGTCGCGGACGCGGAGACGGTCGAGACCGAATTGATGCTCGCCGATCTCGAGAGCCTCGAGAAAAGGGTCCCCAACCTCGTCAAGAAGGCGCAGCAGGGCGACAAGGAGGCCAAGGTCCAGGCGAGCGTGCTCGGCCAGGCGCTGGAGCTCCTGCGCGACTCCCAGCCCGCGCGCCTCACCGAGCCCAAGGATGCCGAGGAGAAACTGGCGCTGGAGCGCGCACAGCTCCTCACTGCCAAGCCCGTCCTTTACGTCTGCAACGTCGACGAGGGCGACGCCGCGACCGGCAACGCCCACAGCGCGCGCGTGTTCGAGAAGGCCGCGGCCGAGGGCGCCAAGGCGGTGATCATCTCGGCCGCGATCGAGGCCGAGATCGCGACCATGGCTCCGGAGGACCGCGCCGACTTCCTCTCCGACCTCGGCCTCCAGGAGACCGGCCTCGCCCGGATCATCCGCGCCGGCTACGACCTCCTCCACCTGATCACCTTCTTCACCGCCGGCCCCAAGGAAGCGCGCGCCTGGACGGTGGAGAAAGGCTCCAAGGCCCCGCAGGCCGCGGGCGCGATCCACTCCGACTTCGAGCGCGGCTTCATCCGCGCCGAGACCATCGCCTTCGACGATTTCGTGAAGTTCGGCGGCGAGGCGGGCGCCAAGGACGCCGGCAAGATGCGCGCCGAGGGCAAGGACTATGTCACCCAGGACGGCGACGTGATGCTGTTCCGCTTCAACGTCTGAGGAGAGACTGAATGGCGGAGATGAGGATCCTTGGCCGGAGCGGCCTCGCCACCCCGCCCCTCATCTTCGGCGGCAACGTCTTCGGCTGGACCGCGGACGAGCCGACCAGCTTCGCTCTGCTCGACCGGTTCGTCGCCGCCGGCGGGACGATGATCGACACGGCCGACGTCTATTCCGCCTGGGTTCCGGGCAATCAGGGCGGCGAATCCGAGACGATCATCGGCAATTGGCTGAAGCGCCGAGGCCGCAGGGACGACGTCCTGATCGCGACCAAGGTCGGCCTGGAAGGCGGGCTCGGCCGCGCGAACATCCTCCGCGGAATCGACGAGTCGCTGCGCCGCCTCGGCACCGACTATGTCGACCTCCATTACGCCCACCGCGACGACGAGCAGGTGCCGCTGGAGGAGACTCTGGAGGCGTTCGACTCGCTGGTTCGCGCAGGCAAGGTCCGCGCCCTCGGCGCCTCGCAAATCTCGGCCGAACGGCTCGATTCCGCGATCGCCGTAGCCGCCGAGGGCGGCTGGACCGGCTATTCGGTGCTCCAGGCCTGGTACAGCCTGGTCGAGCGGCCGCGCTACGAGGAGGGGCTGAGGGAGGTGGTCGCGGGCCACGGCCTCAGCATGTGCGCCTTCTATGCGCTCGCCAACGGCTATCTGACGGGGAAGTACCGGAGCGCCGAGGATGTCGGGAAAAGCGCCCGCGGCGAACGCGTCGCCGAATATATCGAGGGGCGCGGCCCCGAAATCCTCGCCGCCCTCGACGAGGTCGCCGCGGAGGCGGGCGCGACGCCTTCGCAGGTCGCCCTCGCCTGGACCGCCGCCCAGCCGACCGTCACCGCGCCGCTGGCCAGCGCCCGGACCCTCGAACAGCTCGACGAGCTTCTCGGGTCCCTCGATCTTACACTGACCCCGGCCCAGATCGAGCGCCTCGACGCGGCCAGCGCGGTTCCGGCAACGAGCTGATTCGGGAATATTGGGTATGCGTTCCTTCCTTCTGGCCGCGCTCGGCCTTGCCATCGCCGGCTGGGCGAGCGTGCCCGCTCCCGCCCCCACCGTCGCGGCGGCGCCGGCGGAAGCGCGCGCGCCGGTCACCATCCTGGTCTCGATCGACGGCTTCCGGGCGGATTATCTCGACCGCGGGATCACGCCGAACCTCAGCGCGCTTGCGGCGCGGGGCGCGCGGGCGGCGATGCGGCCGTCCTTCCCGACCAAGACCTTCCCCAACCATTATACGATCGTCACCGGCCTCCGGCCCGACCGCAACGGCATCGTCGACAACAATATGGAGGATCCGCGCCGCCCGGGCGTCACCTTCTCGATGGGCAATGCGGCGCAGGCGCTCGATTCCTTCTGGTGGGACGAGGCCGAGCCGATCTGGGCGAGCGCCGAGCGCGTCGGAATCCGCACCGCCACCCTGTTCTGGCCGGGCTCGGAAGTCGCCCATGGCGGGCTCCGCCCGTCGGCCTGGCAGCGCTTCGACGAGAACATCACCGGCGCCCAGCGCGTGGAAGCGGTGATGGACTGGATGCGGCGGCCGGCGGGGATCCGGCCGCGCTTCGTCACCCTCTATTTCGACGCGGTCGACACGGCCGGCCACCATTTCGGCCCGGACGCGGCCGAGACCGACCAGGCGATCGCGGAGACCGACGCGCGGGTCGGCGATCTCCTCGCCGGCCTCGAGGCGCTCGGCCAGCCGGCCAACATCGTCGTCGTCGCCGATCACGGCATGGCCGCGACCGGTCCCGCCCGGGTCGTGCCGATCGCCAGCCTGGTCGATCCCGCCAGGGTCCGGATCATCAGCGATGGTGCCCATGCGGCGCTCCAGCCGCTGCCCGGCCGCGAGGAAGAGGTGGCCGCGGCGCTGCTCCGCCCACGCGACCATGTCCAATGCTGGCGCCGCAGCGCCATCCCCGAGCGCCTCCATTACGGCTCCAACCCACGCGTCGCGGCCTTCATCTGCGTGGCCGAGGCGGGCTGGCTGCTGACCCGGCCGGACCGGGAGCCGATGTTCGGCGGCGCCCATGGCTACGACCCGGCGTCCGACGAGATGCTCGCCCTCTTCGTCGCCGCCGGCCCCGCCTTCCGCTCAGGGACGACTCTGCCGACCTTCGACAACGTCCACGTCTACCCCCTCCTCGCCCGCCTGATCGGAATCGCCCCGCGCCCGAGCGACGGGGATGCGGCGGCGACCGAAGCGGCGCTGGCGCGATAGGGCGAGGCACCCGAGCAGGGCCCGTCATCCCAGCGAAGGCTGGGATCTCAGGACGAGAAGTCTAAAGCGTCCGTGCTGCGCTGCATCGGCGGCGGCGCCTACTCTCGCTGAGATCCCAGCCTTCGCTGGGATGACGGTCTCGCGCTGGCGTCTCGGCAAACCGGTTTCGCTCTGCTACCTGCCCGGGGCGACGAGCGAAGGAGCGTGCGGGTGATCTATTTCGAGGATCTGGAAGTCGGCGCCGAGACCTATTTCGGTTCGTACGAGGTGACCCGCGAGGAGGTGCTCGAGTTCGCGCGCAAATATGATCCCCAGCCCTTCCACCTCTCGGACGAGGCCGCAGCCAGGACCCATTTCGGCCGCCTCGCCGCGAGCGGCTGGCACACCTGCGCGATGACGATGGCGACGCTGGTGCGCCACATGGGCGACGAGCCCCAGGCGGGCCTCGGCTCGCCGGGCGTGGACGAGCTGCGCTGGCTGAAGCCGGTCTATCCGGGCGACACGCTGCACGTGCGGGGCAGGATCGTCGAGACCCGCCCGTCTCGCTCGAAGCCGGACCTCGGCTCGTTCCGGACTCAGATGACGGTGACCAATCAGGACGAGGTGCCGGTCCTCACCTTCACCTCGATCGTCCTGATCCGGCGCCGGCCCCAGGGCTAGGCTTTAGCCCCTGCGGCCGCGCCAGCGGCGCCCGTCGCCGCGATCGTCGCGCCAGCGGCGGTCGTCGCGGCCCCGCCAGTTGCGGTCGTCGCGCCGCTCCCAGCGGTCCCAGCGCTCCCAACGGCGGTCGTTCCAGTCGCGCCCTTCCCAGCGGCCGCGGCGGTCGTACCAATAGCGGCGCTGGTCGTCGTTCCAGCGGTGCGGGCGGCGGTAGCTGTCGTAGACGTAGACTCCCCAGCCCGGATAATAATAGTCGCCGTACCACCCGTACCAGGGGTCATAGGCCCCGTAGCAATCGTAATAATATGGATCGCAATAGGCCCCGCCGCCGCCATAGCCTACGGCGGCATAGCCGCGGCCGTAGCCATAGCCGTAATCGTCATAGGCGCAGCCGCCCAATGCGAGGCCGGAGGCGATGAGGAGAGCGGGAAGGCGGAGGCGGCGGAGCGACATAGCGAGGACTCCCGAAGCGTCGCGACCGCACCAGATCAGCCGCGGAACCGGCTGAAAACGCTTTGGTTAACGGGAGGTTCCACCAACGAAACGAAAGGGGTCCGGAACGCAGAACCCCTCCCAAAGAGGGAGGGGTGTCGGGTGCGGTGGAGCTCCCGGAAACGACGGCTATCGACCCGCTGGCGCTTCCTGTGCGGGGGCCCCGCCGCCACCCTGCCCTCCTCCCGCGCGGGGAGGAGGGTTGTTCGGGGTCAGGCTCAGCCGGCGATTCCGGCGTCGCTCTTCGCCTGCTCGGTCTTCGCCATGTTCTCGGGATCGAGCGGGCCGGTCGCGCGGACCTTCCGCTTCGCCGTCGACCACACGTTCTTGTAGGCGAAGTAAGCGAGCACGGAGGCGAAGATCATGAAGATCAGGACCGCCCAGCCGGCGCGGTGGCGCCGCTGCAGGCTCGGCTCCGCGGTCCACATCAGAAAGGCGGCGACGTCCTGCGACATCTGGTCGACCGTGGCCGGCGTGCCGTCCTCATACTGGACCTGGCCGTTGCCGGTGAGGGGCGGCGGCATGGCGAGGTTGAGGTTCGGGAAATAGGGGTTGAAGTGCAGCCCCTGGCCCGGACGATTCTCGGCCGGGAGCGCCTCGCCATCATGGTTGCGATAGGTCGCCGGGTCGCGATAGCCCGAGAGCAGGGACGCGATATAGTCGGCGCCGCCGTGGCGCGACTTGGCGATCAGCGAGAGGTCCGGCGGAACCGCATTGTTGTTGGCGGCACGCGCGGCGACGTCGTTCGCATAGGGGTGCGGGAAGCGGTCGGCCGGAAGGCCGGCGCGGGTCGCGGGCTCGCCGGTCTCCGGATTGACGTCCGGAACCTGGATCTCGGACGCGATCTTGCGGACCTCGGCCTCGGAATAGCCGATCTCGGAGAGGTTGCGGAAGGCGACCTGGTTGATTCCGTGGCAGCCCGCGCAGACCTCGCGATAGACCCGGAAGCCGCGCTGCAGCTGCTGGTTGTCGTAGGTGCCGAACGGCCCTTCGAACGAGAAGCTGTAGTCGCGCGGATGCTCGTGGAAGCGATGCTCCGCGGTCTCGTGCGGCTCGGCGCCGATATAGGCGAAGACGCCGGTGAACAGCGAGACGCTGGCGACGAGGACGAAGCCGAAGCCGATCAGGATGGCGATCAGACGAACCATGATCGATGAACCTCTTAAGCTGCCGGCTGCGCGGTGGCGCCGCCCGTCGGCGCACCGTAGGGCGCGGCTTCCGCCTTCTCGCCGTGGAGCACGCTTTCGGAGATGGAATTGGGAAGCGGAAGCGTCCGTTCGATCTTGGACAGGATCGGCAGGATGATCAGGAAGTGGGCGAAATAGTAGATCGTCGCCGCCTGGCTGATCATGACGTAGGGCTCCTCGGCGGGCAGACCGCCCATCCATCCGAGGATCAGCACGTCGACCACCAGGATCCAGAAGAAGATCTTGAACTTCGGCCGATAATTGCCCGAGCGCACCGGCGAGTTATCAAGCCAGGGCAGGAAGAACAGAAGGACGATCGAGCCGAACATGGCGATCACGCCCCACAGCTTCGCCGGCAGGATGAAGTCCACGGTGAAGGCGCGCAGGATCGCGTAGAAGGGCCAGAAATACCATTCGGGAACGATGTGCGCCGG
>JAEWCW010000166.1 GCA_023390415.1 Pseudomonadota bacterium
CGCAGGAGCCGGGGCGGGAGCAGGCTCGGGAGCCGGAGCCGGAGCGGGCTCGGGAGCCGGAGCCGGAGCGGGCTCGGGAGCGGGTGCCGGTGCGGGCTCTGGAGCGGGTGCCGGTGCGGGCTCTGGAGCGGGTGCAGGCGCCGGCTCGGGAGCGGGTGCAGGCGCAGGAGCGGGCTCAGGCGCTGGCGCAGGAGCAGGCTCCGGGGCCGGCGGCGGGGCGGGTTCGGGCGCGGCAGGCACGTCGCTGCCCGACCCATTGCCGTTTCCGTTCCCATTGCCATTGCCGTTCGGCGTTCCGCCGTTACCCTGGCCCTCGGTCCCATTCTGTCCGTTGGCATTGCCGTTGCCGTTGCCCGGCGCAACGGGGTCAGAAGGCGTGCTTCCGTTACCGGTGCCATTTCCGTTCGGCGTTCCTCCGTTACCCTGGCCCTCCGTCCCATTCTGTCCGTTGGCGTTGCCGTTGCCGTTGCCCGGCGCAGCAGGGTTGGCGGGTGCGGTCTCAGGATCGCTTCCGCTGCCGGTGCCCGACCCGCTTCCACTGTTTGTGCCGGGGCCATTGCCGTTGCTGGTTCCCGGGCCGTTGCCGTTGCCGCTGTTGGTTCCGGGCCCGCTGCCGTTGCGGGTTCCCGGGCCGTTGCCATTTTCGGATCCGTTGCCGTTGCCACTGTTGGTACCGGGCCCGCTGGCGTTGCTGGTTCCCGGGCCGTTGCCGTTTTCGGGTCCGTTGCCGTTGCCGCTGTTGGTCCCCGGCCCGCTGCCGTTCCCCGGGCTGTTTGCGTTTCCGTTCCCGTGACTTGCGAGCTGGAAGAGCGCCGCCGCGTCGTGCGGTTCGCCGCGCAGATCGGCATAATCGAGGCGCGGGCTGCGCCCTGCGGCAAGGCCGAGCGTGCCGTCTTCGCTGCGGCCGGACCCGCCCTCGTCGGACGACGACGCCGGCGATTCGTTCGGGGCCGAAGCTTGCATGCTCTCGCTGGTGCCGTGCTCCACCCGCTCCGGGGCGAGTGCCGAGATTCGGGCGGTGAAGCCGGGATCGACCATCTGGCGCGCAGCGCCGCTGAGGCTTGCGACCTCGACCCGGCCCTCGGTGACTGCGACGCTGGCGCCCTCCGGGGTGACAGTAACCGTGAAGACAGTGCCCTTGACGAGCGCCACGAGGTGCGGCGTGCCGACCCCGAAGTGAGGCCGCGCTTGGCGCTCGATCCGATATTGGGCGCTGCCCGATTCCTGGTGGAGCCGGATCAGCCCGCCCTGGACCGTCGAGGCTGGAACGCGGACGGAGCTTCGCGGCGATACGATCACGAAATCGCGGTTCCGCACCAGCACGGCGCGGCCGTTCGATCCGGTGGCCACGAGATCGCCGGGCGCAAGCGAAACGCCGCGGCGGGCGGGAAGGACCTGCGTACCGCGCCGGACTTCGACCTGGCCGGCCGCTTCCGTCACTTGCCACACCTGCGCGAACGCCGAAGGGCTCCACAGCAGAAGCGTCAGCGCCGCGATCAATGCTCGAATGGCCATCGCCGTCTCTCCCCCGACCGGAGTTGGAGCTCCGGAAGCGTGCCCCGATTAGCCGAGAGAGTTTGAGGCGGCGTGAAGACGCGTGGGAAACAGAGGGTTAATGCGCGGCGCGAATCTGCGGCAATGAGCGCCCAGCCGCCGAGGGGCGACATGCGGATTCCCCGGGGAAGAGGCGCGCCCCCTCTTAACTGGTCAATGCTTCTTCAGGACCATTGCACGACTGTCGTCCGATGCACGGTCGGCCGATGATCCCGAGCCCGCATGGGCAGGCGAGGCGCAGGCTATTCGACGGTGACGCTCTTCGCCAGGTTGCGCGGCTGGTCGACGTCGGTGCCCTTGGCGACGGCGACGTGATAGGCGAGGAGCTGGACCGGGATCGCGTAGACGAGCGGCGCGATCAAAGGATGGACCTTGGGCATCTCGATCGTCGCCAGCAGCCGGTCGTCGGCCGCAGCCGCGAGGCCGTCCGCGTCCGAGATCAGGACCACCCTGCCGCCGCGCGCCTGGACCTCCTGCATGTTCGAGACGGTCTTCTCGAACAACGGCCCGGACGGGGCGAGCACGATGACGGGCACATTGTCGTCGATCAGCGCGATCGGCCCGTGCTTCATCTCGCCGGCGGCATAGCCCTCGGCATGGATGTAGCTGATCTCCTTCAGCTTCAGCGCGCCTTCCATCGCCATCGGATAATCGGTGCCGCGGCCGAGATAGAGGACGTCGCGTGCGCCGGCGATGAGGGGCGCCATCTTCTCGATATCGGAATCGTGGTCGAGCGCCGCGTTCATCGCGGCCGGCGCCTCGGCGAGGTGGGCGACGATCTCGCGCTCCTCCTCCGCGCTCAGCCGGCCCTTGTCGCGGGCGACCTTGGCGGAAAGCGCGGCGAGCACCGCGAGCTGGCAGGTGAAGGCCTTGGTCGACGCGACCCCGATCTCGGGCCCGGCATTGGTCGGAAGCAGCAGGTCCGCCTCGCGCGCCATCGAGCTTGTGGGCACGTTGCAGACCACCGCGATCTTCTGGCCGAGCGCACGCGCGTGGCGGAGCGCAGCGAGCGTGTCCGCGGTCTCGCCCGATTGGGAGATGAAGAGGGCGAGCCCGCCCTCCTCCAGGACCGGCTCGCGGTAGCGGAACTCGGAGGCGATATCGAGCTCGACCGGAACCCGCGCCCAGCGCTCGAGCCAGTATTTCGCGGTCATGCCGGCATAGAATGAGGTGCCGCAGGCGACGATCGTCACCCGTGGAACGTCGGCGAAGGAGAAATGCATGTCGGGCAGCGCCACCTGCTGCTCGAACGGGCGCAGATAGGATTGCAGGGTCTGGGCGACGACCAGAGGCTGCTCGAAAATCTCCTTCTGCATATAATGGCGGTGATTGCCCTTCTCGACCGCCGCGGCCGAGGCGCCCGAGGTCACGACCGCCCGCTCGACTGGGTTGTTGCCGCGGTCGTAGATGGTCGCGCCGTCGCGGGTGATCACCGCCCAGTCGCCCTCGTCGAGATAGGCGATGCGCTGGGTGAGGCCTGCGAGAGCGAGCGCGTCGGAGCCGAGATAGGTCTCGCCCGCGCCATAGCCGACGGTGAGCGGCGCCCCCATCCGCGCGCCGATCAGCATGTCGGGATGGTCGCGGAACATGATCGTGATCGCGAAGGCGCCGTGGAGGCGCGGGAGGACTGCGGCGACCGCCTCCTGCGGGCTCTTCCCCTGCTCCAGCTCGTGATCGATCAGATGAGCGACGACCTCGCTGTCGGTCTCGCTGGAGAAGCTGCGGCCGACCGCCGCCATCTCCTCGCGCAGCGGCTTGAAATTCTCGATGATGCCGTTGTGGACCAGGGCCACGCCGCCGACGATGTGCGGATGGGCGTTGCCGAGCGTCGGCGCGCCGTGGGTCGCCCAGCGCGTATGGGCGATGCCGGACGTGCCGTGGAGCGGCTCCTCGGCGAGCACCTTCGCGAGGTTGTCGAGCTTGCCCTCCGCCCGCCGCCGCTCGAGCGCGCCGTCGACGATCGTGCAGATGCCAGCCGAGTCATAGCCCCGATATTCGAGCCGCCTGAGGCCCTGCATCAGCCGGTCCGCGACTTCCTCGCGGCCGAGAATTCCAATGATTCCGCACATTAGCGCTTACTTCCCCGAACTCTTCTTCTTCTCGGCCATAACCGCCCGAAACCGCGCCGCCCAGCCCGCACGCTCCTTCTGCTCACCGCGGGCGACGGCGAGAGCGTCGGGGGCGACGTCGCGGGTGACGACCGATCCGGCGCCGACGATCGCGCCCGTGCCGATCGTCACCGGCGCGACCAGGGCGCTGTTCGATCCGATGAAGGCGCCCTCGCCGATCCGGGTCGGATATTTGAGGAAGCCGTCATAATTGCAGGTGATCGTGCCGGCGCCGATGTTCGCGCCCGCGCCGATCTCGGCATCGCCGATGTAAGAAAGGTGGTTCGCTTTCGCGCCGGGCCCGAGCTTCGCCTTCTTCACCTCGACGAAATTGCCGACCTTGGCCTTCTCGCCGATGTCGGCGCCGGGCCGGAGCCGCGCATAGGGACCGATCTCGGCGCCCGCCGCCACGTTTGCCCCTTCGAGGTGCGAGAAGGCGCGGATCGTCGCGCCGTCGGCGATGCGGACGCCGGGCCCGAACACGACATTGGGCTCGATCGTCACGTCCCGGCCGATCTGCGTGTCGTGACTGAACCACACCGTCTCCGGCGCGACCAGGCTCGCGCCCCCCGCCATCGCCCGCTCGCGCCGCCGCTGCTGCCAGACCGCCTCCACGGAAGCGAGCTCGGCGCGGCTGTTGATCCCGGCGACCTCGTCCGCTGCAGTCTCGACCACCGCGGACCGCCGGCCGACCGCCGCCGCCAGCACCACGATGTCGGGCAGATAATATTCGCCCGCCTGATTGTCGTTGCCGACTCCGGACAGGAGCGGCCAGAGGTCCGTAGCCCGAACCGCCATCAGGCCGGAATTGCAGAGGTCGACCGCGCGCTCCTCTTCGCTCGCATCCTTATACTCGACCATCTTGCGGATGGTCCCGTCCGCCTCGGCGATCACCCGGCCGTACTGGAGCGGATCGGCGGGGCGCGAGGCGAGGACGACCGCGACCGGCGAGTCCGCCGCGTGGAGCCGCTCAAGCATCGCGTTCAGCGTCTCTGCGGAAACCAGGGGCGTGTCGCCGTAGAGGATGAGCACATCGCCCTCGAAGCCGGCGAGCGCGGCCTCGGCCTGCTGGACGGCATGGGCGGTGCCGAGCTGCGGCTCCTGGACCACCACGGTCCCGCCATGCTGAGCGACGAGAGGCTGGACCTGCTCGCGGCCGCTTCCGACAACCACGACCAGCCGCTCGGCCCCGATCTTGCCGACCGTGTCGAGCAGATGGCCGAGCATCGGTCGGCCGGCGAGCGGATGGAGGACCTTGTGCAGGTCCGACTTCATCCGCGTGCCCTTGCCGGCGGCGAGGACGATAGCTGCGAGGGGTCTCCCGGTCATGGCGCGCCGAATTACACGAAAATGTTGAAACGTCATCCTAATGGTGAAACGGCGCCGCGATGTCCGCTTTCCCTTTCGACGTCGTCGTCTTCGATCTCGACGGCACCCTCGCCGACACCGCTGCCGACATCGCTGCAGCGGTCAACCACGCCCTCGCCTCGGTCGGCCGCCCCGCGCTGCGGGTCGACGAGGTGCGCGGCCTGGTCGGCGAAGGGGCGCGCGAGCTGCTCCGCAAGTGCCTGGAGCGGACCGGTGGCGCACCGGAGGCCCTGCTCGACGAGGCATTCCCCCGGCAGCTCGATTATTACGCCGCCAACGCCTGCCGCGGCACCGCCCCCTATGCCGGCGCCGAGGCGGCGATGGACGATCTCGCCGCGCGCGGAGTCGCCCTCGCCATCTGCACCAACAAGCCGGAGCGGATCACGCACCTGCTGATCGCGGCGCTCGGCTGGCAGGACCGCTTCGCCGCGGTGATCGGCGGCGACACGCTCGAGCGGCGCAAGCCCGATCCTGCGCCCCTGCTCGAGGCCGTCGCCCGCGCCGGCGGCGGCCGCGCCGCCTATGTCGGCGATTCGATCTTCGACGCCGAGACCGCGAAGGCCGCTGGCATCCCATTCGTCGCGGCGACATTCGGCTTCGGACCCGCGCCGGCGCCGGGCTCGGGCGTGGCGCTCGACGCCTTCGACGAGCTCGTGCCGGCCCTCACTCGAATGTGAAGAACTCGCCACGATATTCGGGCTTCACCAGCGCCAGCACGTCCGGTTCGGCGTCGATCCACACCGTCTCGCGCCCGTCCGCATAGCTGCCGAGCTGATAGTCGCTGGTCCGAAGCTCGAAGGAGTAAGCGCGGCCACCGGTCGGGATTCCGCTCTGGTCGCTGAGGCCGACGGCGACGTCGGCAATGGGCGGGCATTCGATGTCCGGGCTGTCCGACCGCCGTGATCGCAGATTCTCGCAGAACTTGGCCTGGAGGATCGGCTCCGCCCGCGCCCAATCGACGAACAAATCCTGCACCCGGATCATCCGGCCGAGCTGCCGGTCCCAGATATGGCCCGAGACGCTGTGCGAGCCGTGGGCGCCGCCGTGAAAGCCGTCATATTCGCCGAAGACCGTGATCAGTCGCTCCCCGGCAAAAGTCAGCTCGTGGTGGATCGAGCTGTGACAGGGCATGGTCTCGACGCAGTCGTCGGCGGTGAGCCGGACCTCCGGCACCGCCTGCTCGCGGAGCGTCCGGAGCAGCAACGGGTAGCGCGAGAGCAAGGGGCTCGCGCTCCATAGCGAGCGGCGGTTCGCGAGATGCTCCTCGAAGAAGAGGTCGTTCGCCAGTAGCGGCGGTGGCGCGGGCTGAGCCGCAGCCAGTCCAAGGAAAACTCCAAGTGCAAGCATCTCGCGCTCCCCCTCGGAGTTGAGGCTGACAGAGAGGTGGCGAAGCGGCAAGCGCTTCACTATCTGCCGTGGCGCACCCCAAAGGGAGATCCTCCATGCCCGACGCCCGCGGCTATGCCGTCCATTCGCCGACCGACCGCTTCGCCCCCTTCAGCTTCGAACGCCGCGCGCCGAACCCGAACGACGTCGTCATCAAGATCGAGCATTGCGGGGTCTGCCACTCCGATCTCCACACCGCCCGCGGCGAATGGGGCGGCACCCGCTATCCCTGCCTTCCCGGCCACGAGATCGTCGGCGAGGTGATCGAGGTCGGCAGCGACGTCTCGAGCTTCGCCGCCGGCGACCTGGTCGGGGTCGGCTGCATGGTCGATTCCTGCCAGCGCTGCGAGTCGTGCCGCGAAGGCCTCGAGCAATATTGCGAGAACGGCTTTACCGGCACCTATAACGGCCCCACCCAGGATACGGGCGACAATACTTATGGCGGCTATTCGGACCTGATCACGGTCCGCGAGGAGTTCGTCCTCAAGGTGAACCACCCGCGCGAGCAGCTCGCCGCGGTCGCGCCTTTGCTCTGCGCCGGCATCACCACCTGGTCACCCTTGCGCCACTGGAAGGTGGGCCCGGGCCAGAAGGTCGGAGTCGTCGGGATCGGCGGCCTCGGCCATATGGGGATCAAGCTCGCGAGGGCGCTCGGTGCCGAGGTCGTGGCCTTCACCACCTCGCCGTCCAAGGTCGAGGACGCGAAGAAGCTCGGCGCCCACGACGTCATCGTCTCGACCGACAAGGCGCAGATGAAGGCGCATCGCGGCAGCTTCGATTTCATCCTCAACACGGTCGCCGCGCCGCACGATCTCGACGCGTTCATGGTGATGCTGAAGCGCGACGGCGCGATGACCCTGGTCGGGGTCCCCGCCGAGCCCCACCCCTCGCCCAACGTCGCCAACCTGATCATGAAGCGCCGCACTCTCGGCGGCTCGCTGATCGGCGGAATCCCCGAGACCCAGGAGATGCTCGATTTCTGCGCCGAGCACGGAATCGTCTCGGAAATCGAGCCGATCGCGATCCAGCAGATCGACGAGGCCTACGACCGGATGCTGAAGAGCGACGTGAAGTACCGCTTCGTCATCGACCTCGCGACCCTGGACCGGGACCAGGGCTGACTCAGGGCCGGTACGTCCGGACCGCGTGGCGGCGGACCTGCTCGGGGGTGAAATGCACCTCGCGCAGGTTCCCGTCCGCGTAGCGACGCGCCTGGTCGTTGAAGTGCGGCGAGCGCGGGTCGCCGCTCTCGCCGCCGGCGCTGACCGCGCGGGCGCGCGGGCCTTCGGGTCCGAACTCGACGATCGCGACGAAGCTGTTGCCGCTCGTCCCGTACCAGCGCGTGGTCCCCGGATAGGGCCGCGCGCCGAACGAGGCGAGCGAGCCCCACAGGCCTGAGGTGAAGCCCACCGGGATGCTCGGCCCGCGGTCGCTGAACGGCTGGACGATGTCGCCGGTCAGGCGCTGGAAGCGGTTCACCTCGCCCCAGGGCGTCCGCCAGGTGCCGAAGTCGCGCTGCAGCCGCGCCACTGCCCGCTCGAAGGCGCGGAGCTTCTGGATCGGAGTGGTGTGCGCGGCCATGTTCTCGGTGAGGCGCGTGCGCTGGCCGCGAAGCGCCGGCGTCAGGTCCGCCATCAGCTCCTCGAGCCAGAAGATGCCGAGCGTGTTGGGCACCGAGTCCACGCCCCACCGGAAGTCCCAGCCGCGAAGCGCCGCGATCGGCTCGGCGAGCCGGCGCTTCAGCGGGTCGCCGTCGCGCAGGGCGTCGAATGCTGACACGAGCGTCGGCACCAATTCAGCAAAACTCGGCTGATAGCTGTCATAGGCCGCGGCCTGGAGGCGGTCGATCGTCCAGCCGCTCGATCGCTGGAGAAGCATGATCGCGTGGCGTCCGCGCGGATTCTCGCCGAACGTGTCCATGTAGCGCGGGAAATCGGCCTCGCGCGGGCTGTCGGGCCCGGCCGCGCTGTACGGCCAGTTGTTCGTGTTCATCGCCCAGCCGGAGCCCGGATTGCGCACGAACGGCGCCTCGTCGAGATCGTGGACTCCGTTCCAGTCGCTCGCCGGATCGCTGCCGTCGACGGGCCTGGTGTAATCGAAGCGGTCGCTCCGGCGCGGGATGAACTGGGGGTGGAGATAGGCGATATTGCCGTCCGCATCGGCATAGAGCGTGTTGTTGGACGAATTCGCCTTGAGCTCCATCGCCCGCATATAGTCGCCGTAATTGCGCGCCTTGGTGCGCAGGAAAGACTGCGTCAGCGCCTCGACCGGCCGGTGCATCATGGCGAAGCTCACCCAGCGGCCGCCCTCTGCGCGGACGATTGGGCCGCGATGGGTGCGGTAGATCCGGAAGGTCCGCGTCGCCCGGCCGCCGTCGGCCGTGCGGTAGGCGATCTCGACATTCTCCTCTTGGATCGGGCGGAGATCCCGGCCGTAGCGGTAGAAATGGCGACCACCCTGCTCGACGATCGTCTCGAGAAACTCGTCGACCACGTCCACGCCGCTCGACGTGTGCATCCAGCCGAGCCGGTCGTTGAAGCCTTGGTAGATGAAGAACTGGCCCCAGGTCGCGGCGCCATAGGCGTTCAGCCCCTCCCCGCTCGTCACCTGCAGCTCGGAGCGGAAGAAGAAGCTGGTGTGCGGGTTGATCAACAGCAGCGCGCGGCCGTTCTCGGTGAGGCGCGGCGCGATCGCGATCCCGTTCGATCCGCGCGGCTCCAGGTCGAGCTCGCGCGCCGCCAGCGCAGGCTCGGCACCGTAGAAGGCGCGGAGGCCGTCGAGCGAGATCCGCTCGATGTCGCCGCCGATGCTCCCTTCGGAGAAGCTCAGCGCCATCCACGGCTCGAAGCGCGTGATCACCCGCGGCCGGACCTCGGGATGCATCATGAGATAATGGTTCAACCCGGCGGCCCAGGCGTCCATCAGCCGCTTCAGCCACTCCGGGCTCGCGGCGTAGCGCCGTTGGAGGTCCTCCGGGCTGTAATAGAGCCGCGCGCGCAGATCGGCCCAGATCGCCCCCTCGCCGTCCGCCTCGGCGGTGCGGCCGAGCGCGGTCAAATAATTGGCCTCGATGCGCGGGAAATCGTCTTCGGCCTCGGCGTAGATCATCCCGAACACGGCATCGGCGTCGGTGCGCCCGCGGACATGGGCGATGCCCCATTCGTCGCGGGTGATGGTGACGTCCCGGCCCTGGGGAGCGGTGCCGACGGTGGCGCAGGCGCCGAGGATGAACAGAAGGAGCGGCGCGAGCAGGCGATGGATCATCGCCTCTGGCTAGAGCGCATGCCCGTTTCCCGCAATGGCCGGCTTGGGCCAAAAAAAGACCGCTCCGAGTGCATGACTCGGAGCGGCCCAGTTCAGGGAGGAGCGCCCTGATCGGGCGCTGCACGCCGAGCAAAGGGGGGTGCAGCGGCGTGCTTTCAATGAGATAGGGGCCGGGCGACCGGGTTCAAGACCCGCTCGCCCGGCCCCTCATCGGCCGTCCGGAGGCGCTGCTCAGGCGAGCGGCGCGGTCTCGAAATCGGGCGTCTGCGCCGGAACCTTGCCGAGCTGCATCTGGCGGCCGAAGATGTCGCGGATCATCGGCAGCGAGAAGAGATGCGCCATGATCAGCGGCAGGGCGCCGTTCTGGTTGAGCTTGCGCAGCTCGTCGCCGCGCAGGTCGCGAAGCTTCTCGTCCGAGACCATCTGGAAGCCGCGATAGACGAAGGGCTGCTCGGAGGTGGTCAGCTGGATGCTGACCTCGCCGTCGATCAGCATCCCCGCATCCTGGAGCTCCTTGACGAAGGCATTGGTGCGCTGGGCCGCGATCTCGAACTCCTCGCAGAATTTGAGGACGTTGTTGAGGCCCTCGGTCGGCTTGCCGTCGTCGAACAGGGGATTGCCCTCGCCCTCGCCGACCAGCTCGCTGGTCGGATCGAAGCAGAGCGAAAGCTCCTCGGCGCCCTCCTGGAGGCGGGCGAGCATGAACGGATAGCGGCGGATATAGGCCGGGATGTAGGTCTCGCGCGTCAGCTTGCCCTCGTCGTCGACGAAGACGTTGACGCCCTCGTTGAGGCCCATCAGCGCCAGCGGCACCGGATTCTCGCCGACCGAGAAGACGATCGGGTAGAAACGCTGGGCGGTGATGAACTCGTCGACCGTGATCGGGATCGCATGGGCCGTCGTCAGGAACGGCGCGTGGTCCATGCTGCGCACTTTATAGCCGGTATGGGCCGAGCTCGAGAGCGGGGTGAGGTCCTTGTAGAACAAAGGCAGATTTGCCGGCGGCTGGCTCGCCATTGGGATCGTCTCCGTAAGATTGAGGGCGCGGATCCGCCTGGGAACCGCCGAAATGCCGGCGGCTTGTCTATGGGGGATCGGCTATTTTCGCAAGGGGACGAGCTTGCCGGGATTCATGATCCCGAGCGGGTCAAGCGCTTGCTTGATGGCCCGAATCGCGGTGAGACGCGCGGGCTCGCCCAGCCGCTCCAGCTCGGCCAGCTTCATCTGGCCGATGCCATGCTCGGCCGAGATCGATCCGCCGCCGGCGGCGACGAGATCGTGGACGAAGGCGGAGATCGTGCTGCCCTCCGCCTCCAGCCATTCGGCGCCGGCCCCCTCGGGCGCCCGCACGTTGAAATGGACGTTGCCGTCGCCGAGATGGCCGAAGGCGTTGACCCGGGTGCCAGGAAAGCGCGCCTCAACCGCTGCCGTCGCGGAAAGGATGAAGGCCGGCATGTCCGCGACGGGCACGGAGACGTCGTGCTTGGCTGCGGTCCCGTCGACTCGCTCGGCCTCGGAGATGCTCTCGCGCAGCTTCCAGAGCGAAGCCGCCTGACCCTCGGACGCGGCGACGGTGCCGTCCGCCGCGAGCCCCGCCTCGATCCCTTGGCCCAGCATTTCCGCGAGCGGCGGCGGCTGCGCGCCTTCCGGCGACACGGCCTCGACCAGCGCGTGCCAGGGCGATGCCCCGGCCAGCGGTGGGCGCGTGCCCGGAATATGGGCGAGGACGAGATCGAGCGAGCTTTGCGGCATGAGTTCGAAGCTCTCCACCGCATCGCCCATGCGCGCTTCGAGGAAGCGGAGCAGGTCGAGCGCAGCGCCGGGCGATTCGAGCCCGACCCAGGCGACTGCCCGTGCGCCGACGGCCGGAACCAGCTTCAGCGACGCCGCCGTCACCACGCCCAGCGTGCCCTCGCTCCCGATCAGCAACTGCCTGAGGTCGTAGCCGCGATTGTCCTTCCGGAGCGGCGCTAGGCCCTCGAACAAAGACCCGTCCGGAAGCACCGCCTCGATCCCGGCGACCAGGGCCCGCATCGTTCCGAAGCGGAGCACCTGGGTGCCGCCCGCATTCGTCGCAACGAGGCCACCCACGGTCGCCGAGCCCTTGGCGGCCAGCGACAAAGGGAAGCGGCGCCGGGCAGCCGCAGCGGCGTCATGGAGATCCGAGAGAATGACTCCTGCCTCGCAGACGGCAAGGTTGGAGTCCGCATCGAGGCTGCGGACGCTGTTCATCCGCCGTAGCGACAGCAGCACCGCCCCGCCTGATCCGTCCGGCGTCGCGCCCCCGACCATCGAGGTGTTTCCGCCCTGCGGCACGATCGGCACCCGTGCCGACGCGCAGAGCCGGACGATCTCCGCCACCTCCTTAGTCGACCCGGGCGACAGCATCGCCGCCGCGCGCCCGTGGAAGCGGCCCCGCCAGTCGCTCAGCCACGGCGCCATCGCGACCGCATCGCGGGTGAAGCCGCGAGGGCCGAGCAACGCTTCGAGGCGTTCGAGCAGGTCTGAGGAAGGCGCGGCCATCGCCACCCGACGTAGCGCGCCCGCCTGACCGCACGCAAATTAATCGCATGTTCAATGGGGATCCGCCTATGAGGGGCGCGATGGAGCGTCGTTCGTGATCCTCGCCGCGGCCGCGGCTGTGCTTTGGCTTGCATTCGGCGGAGTCGCGGAAAGCGCCGACGAAGGCGAGCGCTACGCCCAGCTCACCGTCCGCCAGCGGCTGATCGTGCGGGTTCCCCCCGATGCGCCGCGGGTGAGCTCCTCCTCCCCACTCTTCACCCGCTGGCGGGAGGGAAGCGGCCCGCGCTGCATCCCGATGCGGTCCGTCGCCGGCGCGACCCTGCTCGGCGAGAACAGCGTCGACCTTATCCTCCGCGACCACAGCCGGGTCCGCGCGCATCTCGAGCGTGGCTGCGTCGCGCTCGATTTCTACCGCGGCTTCTATGTGGACGGCACGCCGGACGGAATGATCTGCGCGGACCGCGACTCGATTCGATCGCGAATGGGAGGCCAATGCGAGATCGAGCGATTCCGCTCCTTGCGGGCCGTCAGCCGCTGATTACTTGACAAGAAGCGCACGCTCGGCAAAGCGCGCGCAGGCGCATCTGCGGCTCAGTCTGCGATCGCATTCATTTTTCTGGATTTTTTGATGACATTTGCCGATCTCGGCCTTTCCGACGAACTCCTCCGCGCCGTTGAGGAAGCGGGCTATAGCGAGCCGACGCCGATCCAGCGGCAGGCGATCCCGTCGGTGCTGATGAACCGGGACCTCATCGGAATCGCCCAGACCGGTACCGGCAAGACCGCCGCCTTCGTCCTTCCCATGATCGATATCCTCGGCCACGGCCGAAGCCGCGCCCGAATGCCGCGCTCGCTGATCCTGGAGCCGACGCGCGAGCTCGCCATGCAGGTCGCCGAGAATTTCGAGAAATACGGCAAATATCACAAGCTCAACATGGCCTTGCTGATCGGCGGCACCAACATGGCCGACCAGATCAAGAAGCTGGAGAAGGGCGTCGACGTCCTCATCGCCACGCCCGGCCGGCTGATGGACCTGTTCGGCCGCGGCAAGATCCTGCTTACCGGCTGCAGCCTGCTCGTCATCGACGAGGCCGACCGGATGCTCGACATGGGCTTCATCCCGGACATCGAGGAGATCTGCTCGAAGCTTCCGGCCAACCGCCAGACCCTGCTCTTCTCGGCGACGATGCCGCCGCCGATCAAGAAGCTCGCCGACAAGTTCCTCTCCAACCCCAAGACGATCGAGGTCGCGCGCCCGGCCCAGGCCAATGTCCTCATCGATCAACGCCTGCTCAAGGTCGACTCGCGGCGCAAGCGTGAGGCGCTCGAGAAGCTTCTGCGCCGCGAGGAGGTCGCGACCGCGATCATTTTCGCCAACCGCAAGACCTCCGTCCGCGAGCTCGCCACCGCGCTTCGCCGCGACGGCTTCCGCGCCGGCCCGATCCACGGCGACATGGAGCAGCCCGAGCGGATCCGCGAGCTCGACCGGTTCAAGGCGGGCGAGATCAACATCCTGGTCGCGTCGGACGTCGCCGCGCGCGGCCTCGACATCAAGGGCGTCAGCCACGTCTTCAACTATGACGTTCCCTGGCAGCCGGACGACTACGTCCACCGGATCGGCCGCACCGGCCGCGCCGGCGCCACTGGAGTCGCCATCACCATCGCGACCTCGGCCGACGCCGAAGCGATCGAGAAGATCGAGAAGCTGACCGGAACCAAGATCCCGGCCTTCGAGGGCGAGACTGCGCCCGCCGCCGGAGAGGCGGAGCCCGAAGCGCCGAGGGCCGAGAAGCGCGAGCGCAAGCCGCGCGAGCCCCGGCGCCGGGAAGAATCGCGCCGTGAGACGCCGCGCCGCGAAGAGCAGCGGCGTGACGAGCGCCCTCGCCGCGACGAGCGACCGCGTCGCGAGCAGCCCCGCGAAGAGCCCGCTCTCGAGGGCGGGGACGAAGGCTGGAATGGGCCGGTGCCGAGCTTCCTCGGCCACGGTTTCGGCGGCTAGGCTCGTGGCCGGGGCGATTCCCGTCCCGTCGCCCTGCATCCAGGTCTGCACCCTCGACCCGACCGGCCAGCTCTGCCTGGGCTGCGGCCGCACCCTCGGCGAAATCGGCGAATGGAGCGCGGCCGCGCCGGAGCGCCAGCGCGAGATCGTCGTAGCCGCGAAAGCGCGGCTCGCCGGCTGACCCAACCGATCAGCCTGTGGCGAGCACGATGTCCCAGGCATAGCGCGCCATGCCGTCGGCGCCCCCCTCCACGGCCCGGGCGATCAGCGCCTCTGCGCCCGGCTGGCCCCGAAGCAGGATGTCGCTGGCGTTCAGCGCCTCGCCGGGGAAGTACATTTGGGTCGTGAGCCGGTCGGTTCGGCCGCTCACCTCGAAGTGGATATGGGGCGTCCGCATCGGGCTGCCGTCGCCGCCGATCGGATAGGCCCCCGGCTTCACGGTCCGCACCCGGTAGCGGCCCTGGGAGTCGGTCCGAAGCCGGCCGAACCCCTGGAAATGATCGTCGAGGGCGAGGCCGCTCATGTCGCTGTCATGGGCGTAGCGGCCGGCGGCGTTGGCCTGCCAGACGTCCAGCAACGCATTGGCGACCGGCTGCCCGCGCGGGGTCAGGACCCGTCCGGTGAGCTCGATCGGAGCTCCGGCCGCGCGGGCGCGGTGGCCGGAGATCAGGGTGAGGTCCGAATCCGAATCGGTCGGACGCACCAGCGGATAGAAAGGACCGACGACCTGGAAAGGCGTCGGCGTCAGGCTGACGCTCTGGGCGAAGGCCCCGGTCGCCAGCAGGCCCGTTCCGGCGGCGATCTGCCCGAGCGCCGCGCGACGTGTGATCGTCATAGTCCGTCTCCCCGTTACGGAGGCACAACGATACGCCTCATCGGGGGCGGCGGCAATCGGGCCGCTCTCACTCTTCCCTGAGCGGCTCGCGCGTCTCAAAGCTGAGCCAAGGGTGGCCGAGCTCGCGGTAGATGGAAACCTAGGGCTCCGGGAACGTGCCGTCGGCGAAGCCGCCGACGGCCACATAGATTTCGCCGGGACGACGCTCGATCTCCCAGAACAGGGTCGTTCCGCAGGTCGGGCAGAAATGGTGCCGCCCCCAGAAGCCGTCCTCGGACGTGCGCGTGAAGACCTTGGTCTCGCCTTCGATCCGCACCTGCCCGCCGGCCACGTCGAGTTGAGGCTGAAGGCGCTTCCGGTGCGCCTCTGGCAGGCGCGGCAATGGCAGATCGATCGCCGCGTCGGCTCGCCCGTGCAGGTCGCAGTGAGCGCACCGCAGCCTTCAGCCATCATCCCCCCTTTCGATAGCGCCCCCGGAAATCGTCCGCGAAGGCCTTGAGCCGGCCTTCGGCGATCGCATCGCGAAGGCCCTGCATCAGGCGCTGGTAGAACCAGAGATTGTGCTCGGTCATCAGCATCGCGCCGAGGATCTCGCCCGACCGGACGAGGTGGTGGAGATAGGCCCTGGACCACCCCGCCGTCGGCGATTGCGGATCGAGCGGCGCCTTGTCCTCGGCGAACTTGGCGTTGCGGATGTTGATTGGGCCGTCCCACGTGAAGGCCTGTCCGGTCCGCCCGGAGCGGGTCGGGAGCACGCAATCGAACATGTCGATGCCGCGCTCGACCGCGCCGACGATGTCGTCCGGCTTGCCGACACCCATCAGGTAGCGCGGGCGGTCCGCAGGGAGCTGGCCCGGCGCGAAATCGAGGCAGCCGAACATCGCCTCCTGCCCCTCTCCCACCGCGAGCCCGCCCACCGCATAGCCGTCGAAGCCGATTTCGGTGAGCGCATCGGCCGAGGCCTTGCGCAGCCCCTCGTCGAGCGCCCCCTGCTGGATCCCGAACAAGGCCCCTTCCGCGCCCAGCCGGTCGAATGTCTCGCGCGAGCGCCGCGCCCAGCGCATCGAGCGCTCCATCGCCTCCGCCTGCTGCTTGGGCGTCGAGGTGGTCGGGACGAGCTGGTCGAAGGCCATCACGATGTCCGATCCGAGCAGATGCTGGATCTCCATCGAGCGTTCAGGGGACAGCATGTGCCGGGTCCCGTCGAGGTGGCTGGCGAAGGAGACCCCCTGCTCGCTGACCTTGGTCAGCTCGGACAAGCTCATCACCTGATAGCCGCCGCTGTCGGTCAGGATCGGCCGCTCCCAGCCCATGAAGGCGTGGAGCCCGCCGAGCCGCGCCACCCGCTCGGCGCCCGGCCGCAGCATCAGGTGATAGGTGTTGCCGAGAATGATGTCGGCGCCCGCGGCGCGGACGTCCGCCGGCTTCATCGCCTTGACCGTCGCCGCCGTCCCCACCGGCATGAACGCCGGAGTCCTGATCTCCCCGCGCCGCATCCGGATCGTGCCCGTCCGCGCGGCGCCGTCGATTGCGGAGATGGTGAAGTCGAAGCGGGGGGGTGGACTCATCGGCCGCTCTCTAGGGCCAATCCGCCCGGCCCGTCCATCGCCGGTCGCGCGTGACGCAACGCGCCACAACCCCGTCATGCTGAACTCGGTTCAGCATCCAGGGCGGAGACCTCGCGGCGGGCGGAAAACTGGGCCCTGAAACAAGTTCAGGGTGACGTTGGGGTGCGGGGAGGAGCAGGCTGGCGTCCCTTAAGCCGCGACGGACGTGCGTTGCGGCGCGTCGAAGTTCCTGAATTGAATCTGGTGCCGCTCCAATCCGAACTCGCGAAGGATTGCGTTGCCGCGTTCGACGGCCGCACGGGCTGCGTCGACGCTAAGCCCGGACTGTTCGACAGCCGCTTGTGCCCGCTCATCCGCGAGCGTGGCGGCGACCAGCATCCAGGCGAGTGCCTCGACGGGATCACGGTCGACGCCTTGGCCATTCTCGTAGAGAACGCCCACGCCATAGAAGCCTGTTGGGGAGCCGCGCCGGGCCGCCTCCCGGTACCAACGCATCGACTGGATGTAATCTACTGGAGTGCCTCGACCGTTGGCGTGCATGACGCCCAGGCTCGCCGCCGCCAGCGGGCTGCCACGCTCGGCTGCAAGGCTGATCCACCTGAGAGCTTCGACCGGATCTTCAGCAACACCGCTGCCGGTGTCGAGCATCACGCCAAGCCGCCACTGCGCATGACGATTTCCGCCTTCCGCCGCCCGCCGGTAGAGAGCCGCCGCCCGACGATGATCGCGGGCCACGACACGGCCTTCGTCATAGAACCAGGCCAGATAATCGATGGCGTCGTAGTCGCCTCTGGTCGCGGCGCCTTCGATCAGCTCGAACGCCTGCCGCTCCTGTCCGGCGTCCATCAGGCGGAGCGCCTCCTCGCTGGCCGGAGAAGCGGCTGACAGGAAGCCGGCCAGGATCGCTACGAGCACATTGGGCATAGACCGACCTTTCAGGTCTTAGTCTATCAGGGAAGAAGGAAGCTCGCATCTCCGTACGAGTAGAACCGATACCCCTCCCGGATCGCATGGGCGTAGGCCGCCTGCATCGTCTCCAGGCCCATCAGCGCCGAGACCAACATGAACAGGGTCGATCGGGGCAGGTGGAAGTTGGTGACCAGGCCGTCGATCGCGCGGAAGCGGTAGCCGGGGGTGATGAAGATCGCGGTGTCGCCTTCGAACGGGCGGATCGTGCCGTCCTCGCCGGCGGCGCTTTCGAGGAGCCGGAGCGAGGTGGTGCCGACCGCGATCACCCGCCCGCCGCGCTGCCGCACCCCATTCAGGCGCGCGGCCGCTGCCGCGTCGATCCGGCCCCATTCGGCGTGCATCTCGTGGTCGGCCGTGTCCTCGGCCTTGACCGGGAGGAAGGTGCCGGCGCCGACATGGAGGGTGAGGGTCTCGTGGCCGATCCCGGCCTCGGCGAGCGCCGCCATCAGCCCCGGCGTGAAATGGAGCGCCGCGGTCGGCGCCGCGACCGCCCCCTCCTCCCGCGCGAACATGGTCTGATAATCCTCGGCGTCGCGTTCGTCGGCTTCGCGACGCCCCGCAATATACGGCGGCAGCGGCATCCGCCCCGCGCGCTCGAGCAGGGTTTCGACCGGCTCGTCGCCGGCGAAGGTCAGCAGCATCGATCCGTCGCGCGCCTTGGCGGACGCGGTCGCGGTCACGCCCGCGCCGAAATCCACCTCGTCGCCCTCGCGCACCCGCCGCGCATTGCGGAGGAAGGCGCGCCAGCTGCGCAGCCCCTCCCGCTTGTGCAGCGTCGCCCCGATCCGCGCCTCGCCGCGCACCCCCTCGAGCTGCGCCGGGATCACCCGCGTGTCGTTGAACACCAGCATGTCCCCGGCGCGCAGCAGGCGCGGGAGATCGGTGATGACATGGTCGCCGAGCGTCCCGTCCCCCGCCACGGCAAGCAACCGCGCCGAATCCCGCGGGCTCGCCGGCCTGAGGGCGATCCGCTCCGGCGGAAGCTCGAAATCGAAAAGGTCGACGCGCATCGCGCGCTCATCGCGTCCCCGGCGAGCGCAGGCAAGCCTGTCCTGCGGGATCGCCGCCCGCACGAGCCTCACTGATAGGCTATCGGCCTCAGCGCTTCGGTCAGCGGCCGCACCGGAAGTCGCTGAGTCCGGCAGAAGCGAAAGGTGCCGGATCGGTCGAGCGCCTGCCTCGCGACCTCCTGGCCCGGAATCATTCCAGCTTCCGTCCAATTGGCGATCGACTGGCCGGAGAGGTGGCTCATCAACTCGGCCCGGCCGCGAAGCGCCTCCAGTTCCTGGAGCAGAGAGAAGCGCACCATGGGGTCGAGCGGGATCGGGCGGGCAAGGCTCAGCAGCCGCTGATAGGCGGCGTTGTTCTGGTCGTTGAGCGCCGCCAGCCGCCGGTTCGCAGTATAGGCGCGGTTGAGCCCGCGCCTGACGTTTGCCGCCAGATGCGTGTTGACGCCGTCGGTGACGCTCGCCTGCCAGACGGATTCCTCATAATTCCGGTTCGGCATCCGGATGACGTAGAAGGCGAAGCCGGGTTCTGAATGGACCGGCGCTGGATCGAGCCGCGCGCCGCTGGCGAGCAGCCGTTGCTGCAGGTGGTCGATCTGCGCGAGCACGCAGGGCTCGACCACCCGCCACTCGACTGCATAGCGATATTGGTCCGCGACCTCAGCTTTCAGCGCCGTGGTGGCGGCGCGCGCCTTCCCTTGCCAGGACCTTTCCTCGGCCCATTGCTGAGCAGCCAGCGCGATGAGGACGCCGACCACGACGACGACGAGTTCCCACGACACCATCCGCCAGCCGTGCGGCGGCTTGAGCCACTGATACCGAGACACCAACACGCCTCCCCCCGAGGCGCCAACGTGTCACAGGCTGACGGTAGCCGCAATGTGTCCGATCCGCGGATGCCTTATTGCGGCGAGGCGGTCGGCGGGGGGACGTTGTCGGCCCCGATCGAGGCGCGGAGGATTCGGGTGGGGTTGGCGGGGGGATCGCCGCGAGTGATCGAGTCGACGAAGCTCATGCCGCCGACCACCCGGCCGACCACCGTATAATCGTTGTCGAGCGCGAAGCCGGGCGCGAACATGATGTAGAACTGGCTGTTGGCGCTGTTCGGATCGTTGGTGCGCGCCATGCCGACGGAGCCGCGGACGTGCGGCAGCGTGTTGAACTCGGCGGCGATGTCCGGAAGGGTCGAGCCCCCGGCGCCGGTGCCGCCGGGATCGCCGGCCTGGGCCATGAAGCCCTGGATCACGCGGTGGAAGGCGATGCCGTTGTAGAAGCCCTGGCGGGTCAGGGTGCGGATCCGCTCGACATGGTTCGGCGCGGCGTCGGGGCGGAGCTGGATGGTCACCCGACCGCCGGTCGAGAGATCGAGATGCCAGGTCGTCTCCGGGGTGAGCGCGGGTGGGACCACGGACACGACTGTCGGCGCGGGCCGGGCCGGAGCGGGAGCTGGGGCCTGGGCCCCAGCCGTGCCCACGAGGAAAGCCGCCGCAGCGACCGCGGTCAAGCTCTTGAAGTACATCAATCCACCCACTCTCGAACGTTGTTAAGTCAATGAAATGATAGGCTTGGCGCGCGGTGCACACAAGCCGTTCAGCTGCCTTTGCGGCCGAGCCGTTCGACCCGCTCGCGGACCTGCTCGGCGACTGCCGGGGTCACGAACTTGCCGATGTCGCCACCGTAGAGGGCGATCTCCTTGACCAGGCGCGAGGCGATCGGCTGGAGCGAGACGTCGGCCATCAGGAAGACCGTCTCGATCCGGTCGTTGAGCTGCTGGTTCATGCCCGCCATCTGATATTCGTACTCGAAGTCCGCCACAGCGCGGAGGCCTCGGATGATCATCGCTGCGCCCTCCCGCTCGGCGAAGTCCATCAGCAGGCAATCGAACGACACCACCTGGATGTCGCGGCCGCAGACCTCGACCTCGCGGCGGACCATCTCCATCCGCTCCTCGACCGTGAACATGGGAGACTTGGACGGATTGGTGGTGACGCCGATCACGAGCCGGTCGACGAGGTGCGAGCCGCGCCGGATGATGTCCATGTGGCCGAGCGTGATCGGATCGAACGTGCCCGGGTAAACGCCAATCTTCATCGCGGCCCTCCCGCCGCCCTCCTACA
>JAEWCW010000172.1 GCA_023390415.1 Pseudomonadota bacterium
AGTGCTTCACCTCGTCCCAGGCGGCGTCGAGCGCGGACTGGTCGTAGAGCAGGCCGACCCAGAGAGCGGGGAGGGCGCAGATCCGGCTCCACGGGCCCCCGTCCGCGCCGCGCATCTCGAGGAAGGACTTGAGCCGCACCTCCGGGAAGGCGGTGGAGAGATGGTCGGTCCAGTCGGAAAGGCGCGGCTTCTCGCCCGGAAGCGCGTCCAGCCTGCCCTCCAGGAAGTCGCGGAAGCTCTTGCCGGCGACGTCGATGTAGCGGCCGTCGCGGTAGACGAAGTACATCGGCACATCGAGCGCGTAGTCGAGATAACGCTCGTATCCGAACCCCTCCTCGAACACGAAGGGCAGCATGCCGGTCCGCGCCGGATCGGTGTCCGACCAGATGTGGCTGCGATAGGAGAGGAAGCCATTGGGCTTGCCTTCGGTGAAGGGCGAATTGGCAAACAGCGCGGTAGCGAGCGGCTGGAGGGCGAGCCCCACCCGGAACTTCTCCGCCATGTCGGCCTCGGATTCGTAGTCGAGATTGACCTGTATGGTGCAGGTCCGAAGCATCATGTCGAGGCCGAGGCTGCCGACCCGCGGCATGTGGCGGAGCATGATCGCGTAGCGGCCCTTGGGCATGATCGGCAGCTCGTCGCGCCTTTTGTCCGGCCACATGCCCAGGCCGAGAAAGCCGATTCCGAGCCGGTCGCCCACATCCTTCACCTGGCGCAAATGGCGCCCCGCCTCGGCGCAGGTGAGGTGCAGATGCTCGACCGCTGCGCCGGAGAGCTCGAGCTGGCCGGCGGGCTCGAGGCTGATCGCGCCGTCCGCGCCGGTCAGCGCGATGATATTTCCCTGCTCCTTGACGGGGGACCAGCCGAAGGCGGTCATTTCCTGGAGCAGGTCGCGGATGCCGCCCGGCTCGTCATAGGCCGGGGCGCGATGATCTGCGCGCCGATAGACGAATTTCTCGTGCTCGGTGCCGATCCGCCAGTCTGGCCGCGGCTTCTCGCCCTTGATGAAGGGCGCAAGCAGATCCTCCCGAGTTTCGATCGTCGGGTCGTGGCGGGCAGTGCCGGTGCGGGTCGTCATCGAGCGCCCTCTAGGGCCGCATTAGCGGCTGCGCCAGTCTCCCACGTGCGCCATCCACACCGAAATGGCGGCAATCGCTGCCGTATCGGCGCGCAGGATGCGCGGGCCCAGCGTGACCGGTCGCGCATCGGGAAGGGCGCAGATGGCGGTGCGCTCCTCGTCGGTGA
Organism: Pseudomonadota bacterium; assembly: GCA_023390415.1. Lineage (GTDB taxonomy): Bacteria > Pseudomonadota > Alphaproteobacteria > Sphingomonadales > Sphingomonadaceae > Allosphingosinicella. Next base: position 1,246 of record JAEWCW010000172.1, read on the forward strand.
AGCCGCCCTCGGGGCCGATCAGGATCGCTGCGGGGCCTGCCGGCGCCTCCGCGAGCAACGCGCCGCCCCCCGCTTCGTCGGCGAAATAGAGGGCCCGGCCCTCCGGCCAGCCGCTCAGGAGGGCGGAGAGCTTCGCCGGCTCGGCGAGCTCGGGAAGCGCGGTGCGCTCGCATTGCTCGGCGGCTTCGATTGTATGGGCGCGCAGGCGATCGAGGTTCAGCCGGTCCACGACGGTGCGCTGGGTGATCGCGGGAACCAGGCGCGCGACACCCAGCTCGGTCGCCTTTTCGACGAGCCAGTCGATTCGGCCGCGCTTGATCGGGGCGAAGACCAGCCAGAGGTCCGGCACGGCCTCACGCCCGCGCAGATGTCGGGTGGCCGTCAGAACCGAGCGCTTCTTGCCGGCCTCGACGATCTCGGCCAGCCATTCGCCGGTCCGGTCGTCGAACAGCTTCACCTGGTCGCCCGGCCCGAGCCGGAGGACGGCGCCGAGATAGGTCCCCTCGACCGAAACCTGCGCACCCTCGGCGAGCGGTTGATCAACGTACAGACGGGGCAGGCTCGACGGCGGCCAGGCAGGGGTTGCGGGCATGGTTTCAGCTAGGCCAAGGGAAGCCGCGTGACCATAGAAACCGACATCGTCCCCGACAGCGAACGCCGCGGGCTGATCGGCGCGCTGCCGCGAGCGGCGCGGCCTTATGCGTCTTTGATCCGGCTCGATCGGCCGATTGGGGCGTGGCTGCTCTTCTGGCCCGGCGCGTGGAGCGTGGCACTTGCGGCGCCGAAGGGCGAGCAGTGGTGGCTCATCCTCTGGCTCGCGCTCGGTGCCTGGGCAATGCGCGGGGCCGGCTGCGTCTATAACGACATCGTCGACCGCGACCTCGATCGAAAGGTCGAGCGGACACGGCTCCGGCCGCTGGCGAGCGGGCGAGTATCGCTGCGCGAGGCATGGATCCTGCTGGTCGCGATGAGCCTGATCGGGCTGGTCGTCCTCCTCCAGCTCGAACGGACCGCGCAGGTCGTCGCCCTCGCCAGCCTCGCGCCGGTCGCCGCCTATCCGTTCATGAAGCGGATCACCTGGTGGCCGCAGGCCTGGCTCGGCCTCGTCTTCTCCTGGGCGGCCCTGGTCGGCTGGCCGGCGGTTCGGGGGGATATCGCTCTGCCCGCGCTCCTGCTCTACGCCGGAAGCATCTTCTGGGTGATCGGCTACGACACGATCTACGCGCTCCAGGACAAGGAGGACGATGCGCTGGTCGGAGTGCGCTCCTCGGCGCTCGCAATGGGCCGACACGCCCGGGCCGGGATCTCCCTCTGCTACGCGCTCGCGCTCGGCCTGTGGGCGGCTGCCTTGTGGAGCGTCCGGCCCGAGGCACTTGCGCTGCTCGCGCTCCTCCCGGCCGCCATGCATCTCGGCTGGCAGATCTCGACCTTGCGCCTCGAAGAGGGCGACGATGCGCTCGCCAAGTTCCGCTCGAACCGCTTTGCCGGGCTGCTCGTCTTCCTCGCCTGCCTGGTCGTCGGCAACGCCTAGCCTTTTGGCACTTTCCGGCCTAAGCGCGCGGCCATGCTGACAGTTTCAGAAGCCGAGGCGCGCGCCGCCGCTCTGGTCGAGGCCGCGCGCAAGGCGGGGGCTGATGCGGCCGACGCAGTCTATGGCGCCGAAGCCTCGACCAGCGTCCAGGTCCGCCTTGGGGACCTCGAAGAGGTCGGGCGTTCGGAGGGGGAGGAGATCGGCCTCCGCGTCTTCGTCGGCCGGCGCTCGGCGAGCGTCTCCTCATCGGATCTCTCCGACGACGCGATGGCCGCCCTGGTCGAGCGCGCGACGGCGATGGCGCGCGAGGCGCCGGAGGACGAATTTGCCGGCCTCGCCCCACAGGATCGGCTGCTTCGAGGGCCTGGCGCGGACGTCGACGGCGCCGATGAGGCCGATCCCTCGCCGGTGCGCATCAAGGCGATTGCACTGGCGATCGAGGAGTCGGCGCGGGCCGTTCCAGGGATCACCAACAGCGAGGGGGCCGGAGTCAGTGCGGGGCGGAGCATCGTCGCGCTCGCCACCAGCCACGGCTTCACGCGGGGCTACGAGACGACCGGCTATGCCGCGATGGCGAGCGTCGTCGCCGGCAGCGGCAGCGGCATGCAGCGCGATTATGCGATGCACAATGTCCGCCATTTCGCCGACCTAGAGGGTCCTGAGACCCTCGGCCGCCGCGCCGGCGAGCGTGCGGTGAAGCGGCTGGACCCAGGCAAGGTGCCCAGCGGGCGGATGAGCGTCGTTTTCGATCCGCGCGTGGGATCGAGCCTGCTCGGCCATCTCCTGGGCGCAATGACCGGGCCGGCGATCGCCCGGCGGACGAGCTTCCTCCTCGGCCGCGAGGAGGCGCAATTGTTCGGCCCCGAGATCACCATCTCCGACGATCCCCATCGCTTGCGCGGCCTCGCCTCCAAGCCGTTCGACGGCGAGGGGCTTCCGACCCGCGCCCGGGACCTGGTCTCCGGCGGGCGGATCACCGGCTGGCTGCTGGACAGCGCGTCCGCCCGCCAGCTCGGCCTCGCCCCGACCGGCCACGCGACCCGCGGCGCGAGCGGCATCGGCGCCGGCGCCACCAACGTCCATATGGCGCCGGGCGCGGTCTCGCCGGCCGAGCTCATCGCGGACATTGAGGACGGCATCTACGTCACCGAGCTGATCGGCCAGGGCGTCAACCCGGTCACCGGCGATTACAGCCGCGGCGCTTCCGGCTTCCGGATCGAGAAAGGCGAGATCACGCGTCCGGTCGCCGAGATCACCATCGCCGGCAACCTCGTCGACATGTACGGCGCGCTTGCGCCTGCGAACGACCTCGAGTTCCGGCGCGCGATGAACGTGCCGACGCTGCGGATCGACGGAATGATGGTGGCCGGTGCTTGACGATGTCGCCCGGATCGCCGCGGAGGCGGGCGCGATCGCGCTCGGCCGGTGCGGCAGCAATTTCGGCCGCTGGGAGAAGAAGCCCGGCGAGTTGGTCTGCGACGTCGATCTCGAGGTCGATGCCTTCCTGCGCGAGAAGCTGACCGCGCTCGATCCGGACGCCGGCTGGCTTTCGGAAGAGACGCTCGACGATTCGGACCGGAGCGAGCGGCGCCGGGCGTGGGTAGTCGATCCGATCGACGGTACCCGCGATTATCTGCGCGACCGGCCGGGCTGGTCGGTGTCGGTCGCCTTGGTCGAGGACCGGGTGCCGGTGATCGGCGTGCTCTCCGCCCCGGCGCGCGACGAGATCTGGACCGCGCAGAGGGGCAAGGGCGCACGGCGCAACGGCGTCCGCCTCCAGGCGAGCGACCGAACCCTGCTCCCGGGCGCACGCGTGCCCGCCGAGCAGCTGCCGCCCGACGACCAGGATCTGGTCACGGTGCCCAAGCCCAACTCGATCGCGCTCCGCATTGCCTTGGTCGCGGCCGGCGAGGCGGACCTGGTCGCGACCCTCAAATGGGGCTTCGAGTGGGACATCGCCGCGGCGGCGCTGATCGCCGAGGAGGCCGGCGCGACGATCACCGGGGCACTCGGCCAGCCGCTCAGCTTCAACACCGTGTCCGGCGCCGCCTTCGGCGTGCTCGCCACCGCGCCGGGCATCCACGCTGCAGCGGTGGAGCGGCTGCGCGAGCGCGCCCTCGCAATCGTCTGATTTCCCTGTCAACCGCGCCCGATAAGGCCTAATCTGCAAGGCCCGGACGGGAGTGGTTCGATGGCTCGGCCGCGCTGGCTTGTCGTCGGTTTCGCCTTCGCGCTGGGCGCGGTGAACGCCCAGACCCCCGAACCTGTCGCCCAGCCGCCCGCCGAAGAGACGATCGGCCTCGAAGGCGAGGTCCGGATGACGGTGCCGATCAGCATCGGCGGCCGTCCCTATCGCTTCCTGGTCGACACCGGGTCCGAGCGCACCGTGATCTCGCGCGAGATTGCCGAGCGTCACGGCCTCGCGCCGGGCGAGACGGTCACCGTCCACAGCCTCACCGAGGTCAGCCGGATCCCGACCGCGATCGTGCCCGCGCTCCAGGTCGGCCGCCGCACCGTCAACGGGATCCAGGCGCCGGCGATCCGCGAGACCCTGCTCGGCGCCGACGGCCTGCTCGGCGTCGACAGCCTCGTCTCGCAGCGAGTCGTCCTCAATTTCCGCACCAACGAGATGACGATCGCCGCCTCGCGCCGCGAACGGAACCGCGAGGCGCGCGCGCCGGGAGACACGATCGTCGTCACTGCCCGGACCCGCTTCGGGCACCTCATCCTGGTCGATGCGGCGATCGACGGCCAGCGCATCTGGGTCATCGTCGATACCGGTGCCGAGGTCAGCATCGGCAACCTCGCGCTTCGCCGCCGCCTGGAGCGTCGCAACCGGCTTGGGCCGACGGCGCGGATGGAGGTGATCAGCGTGACCGGCGGCCGACGGATGGTGGATTACGGCATCGCCCACCGGCTCCGCATCGGCGGCGTCGAGATCGGCAACCTGCCGATCGGCTTCGCTGACGTCGCGCCGTTCCGGAAGCTCGACCTGCTCGATCGGCCCGCTTTGCTGCTTGGGATGGGCGCCCTTCGCTTGTTCGACCGCGTCTCGCTCGACTTCGCGACCCGCGAGGTGAGGCTCGACATGCCCGCCACCGATCGGCCGGAAGTGCCGCGCAGCACCGACTTCAGATTGCCCGGAAGCGGGTCTTGAGGCCCGCCGTGGACGGGCGCCTGTAATCGTCTAGGCGCCGCGCCTGGCGACGCCGAGGCGGGGAATCTCGATTGCGGGGCAGCGGTTCATGACCACCTTGAGGCCGGCCGCCTCGGCGCGTTCGGCTGCCTCCTCGTTGATCACGCCGATCTGCAGCCAAACCGCTTTCGCGCCGGCGGCGATCGCCTCGTCCACCGCCTCGCCGGCCGCGATCGGGCGGCGGAAGATGTCGACCATGTTGATCGGCTCGTCGATCGCGTCGAGGCTCGGAAGGACGCGCTGACCGTGAATCTCCGCGCCGTCGAGCTGCGGATTCACCGGAATGACCCGGTAGCCGTGGTCGAGAAGCATCCCCATCACGCCCCAGCTTGGGCGGGTCGGCCTGTCGGAGGCGCCGATCAGGGCGATGGTGCGTACCTCGCCGAGCAGTTGGCGGATGTCTTCGTCGCGGGAGAGGGGCATGGCCCTAGAACGTCTTTGCCGCCCTGCCGTTCAATTGCTCAAGCAGCCGCTCCGCGATCTTCCGGAAATGGCCGGCCTCCTCGCCGTCGCCGGCGGCCGGCGGAGTGCCGGCGTCCGAGGCGAGCCGGATCGGGAGGGCGAGCGGGATCCGGCCCAGGAAGGGGATCCCCATCACCTTCGCAGCCGCTTCGGCGCCGCCCGTCCCGAACGGGTCCGACAGCTCGCCGCAATGCGGGCATTGATATCCGGCCATGTTCTCGATGAGGCCGACGACCGGCACGTCCATCTTGCGGAAGAGGTCGATCGCCCGCGTCGCGTCGATCAGAGCAAGGTCCTGCGGGGTCGAGACGATCACCGCCCCAGCAGGCTTCCATTTCTGCATCAGAGTCATCTGGACGTCGCCCGTCCCCGGCGGAAGATCGACGACCAAGATCTCGGTATCGCCCCAATCGCCTTCCATCAGCTGGCCGAGCGCGCTTCCGGTCATCGGCCCGCGCCAGGCGACCGCAACGCCAGGCTCGATCAGCTGCCCGATCGAGAGCATCCTGACGCCCCAGGTGCGGACCGGCACGATCTGGCGGTCGGCGAGCTCGGGGCGCTCGTCATTGCCCATGATGCGGGGCTGCGACGGGCCATAGATGTCGGCGTCGAGCAGCCCGACCTTTCGGCCGAGCCTCGCGAGCGCGACGGCGAGATTCGCCGAGACGGTGGACTTGCCGACACCGCCCTTGCCGCTGCCGATCGCGATGATCGTGCGCTGCACCTTCTCCGCAGTCATCGCGATGCGGACCTCGGAGATGCCCGGAAGCGCTGTCAGCGCCGCATGGACGCGCTGCTCGAGATCGGATCGGCCGGCGGCGTCGAGGCCGGTGACGTCGAGAATCAGGGAGGCGGTTCCGCCGTCGAGGCGAGGTGCCGAGACCCGTCCGGCGGAGACGATGTCGCCGGTGCCCGCGGGGTCCGCGATCCGGGCGAGCGCGGCGGTGATGGACGTCGTATCTTCGCTCATGCCGAGGCCGATAGGAAATGCGCGGCGGCTTGGCACTGTTTTTCCGCCGAACCCGTTCCTATAAAGGCCGCATGTTCGAAAATTTTAGGTGGGGCGGGCGTCTCGGCGCAATCATCAGCCAGGCTCGTGGACCGTGGGGGAGCGGTGGAAGCGGCGGCAGCGACGGTGGAGACGGTGAATCCGGCTCCGGTTCGGGCGGCGGCAAGGGCTCCGGCGGCGACGGGCCGCGCAATCCCTGGGGTCAGCCCCAGCGTCCGCGCGGGCCTCGTCCGGGCGGCGGCGGCGCGACGTCGTTCGACGAATTCCTGAAGAAGAGCCGCGAGCGTTTCGGCGGCCGCCTGCCCGTCAACGACGGCCGGCCTTATTGGCTCTACGGCCTGATCGTCTTCGTCCTCCTCTGGATCGCCTTCACCAGCGTCCACCGCGTTGGGCCGGGAGAGAAAGGCGTCGTCACCTTCGTCGGCCGCTATTCCGCCACGCTCGAGCCGGGCATGCGGCTGTCCTGGCCGGCGCCGATCGGCAATGTGACGAAGGTCGACGTCCTCAGCACCCGCGTGACCTCGATCCCGCCGGCTGGCGACACCGAGAATCTGGTTCTGACCGGGGACCAGAACGTCATCAACCTGGCCTATACGATCCGCTGGAACATCAGCGATCCCGCGCTCTACCTCTTCCAGCTCGCCGATCCCGAGGACACGATCCGCGAGGTCGCCGAGAGCGCGATGCGCGCCGTCGTCGCCAGCATGACCCTTGAGCAGGCGATCGGCGCCGGCCGCGGCGAGATCCAGAGCCGGGTCCAGGAGACGATGCAGCGTCTGCTCAACGACTACCGGGCCGGCATCACCATCCAGGGCGTCGCCGTGAACCAGTCGATTCCGCCGGAAGCGGTCAACGAGGCCTTCCTCCAGGTCTCCGCGGCGCAGCAGGAGGCGCAGAGCAACATCAACAATGCACGCGCCTACGCCCAGCAGGTGACGGCGCGCGCGCAGGGCGAGGCGACGGCCTTCGACAAGGTCTATGCCCAGTATCGCTCCGCTCCCGAGGTGACCCGGCGACGCATGTATTACGAGACCATGGAACGCATCCTCTCCCGCGTCGATTCGACGATCGTCGAGGCGCCGAACGTGACGCCCTATCTCGCGCTTCCGGAGCTCCAGCGGCGGCAGCAGCAGGGCCAGGCGGCCCAGCCGCAGGCGCAGCAGCCGCAAGCCCAGCAGGGAGGGCGCTGACATGGCAAGCGCCGTCCGCAACCCGATCGCCGTCGCTCTCGTCGCGATCTTCGCCCTGTTCCTCGTCGGCAGCACGTTCGTGATCGTGCCCGAGACCAAGCAGGCGATGATCGTCCGCTTCGGCGAGCCGCAGCGCATCCTCAACCGCTACATTCCCGGCGACGAGTTCGGCGGGGCCGGCGCCGGACTTGCCGTCCGCGTTCCCTTCGTCGACGAGGTCGTCTGGATCGACCGGCGCATCCTCAGCATCGAGCTCGAACGCCAGCAGGTGCTCTCGATCGACCAGCTCCGGCTCCAGGTCGATGCCTTCGCGCGCTATCGCATCGTCGATCCGCGGCAGATGTACGTCACCGCGCGGACCGAGGAGGCGCTCGGCCGCCAGCTCAGCCCGATCCTCGCCTCGGCGCTCCGCAACGAGCTCGGCCGACGTCCGTTCGTCGCTCTGCTCAGCCCGGAGCGCGGCCAGCTGATGGAGAATATCCAGACCGCGCTGAACCGGGTGGCGCGCCAATATGGCGCCGAGATCGTCGACGTGCGCATCAAGCGCGCCGACCTTCCCGAAGGCACCCCGCTCGATTCCGCCTATCAGCGGATGCGCACGGCGCGTCAGCAGGAGGCGGGGGCGATCCAGGCGCAGGGCCTGAAGCAGGCGCAGATCATCCGCGCCGAGGCCGATGCCGAAGCCGCTGCGACCTATGCGCGCTCGTTCAGCCAGGACGCCGAATTCTACGATTTCTACCGCGCCATGCAGTCCTACGAAGCGAGCTTCATCTCGCAGGGCCGCGAGGGCCGGGCCAATATCATCCTCTCCCCGCAGAACGAGTATCTGCGGCAGTTCGGAGGTCGGCGTTAGGGATGGGTGTTCAAGCCGGGTTCAGACGGCGGGCATAGCCTTTCGTCCGAGACCTGAAAGGGGCCGAATTCTGGAAGGAAAGACCAACGTGCGTTACGTCTATGGAATTACCGCAGCGCTCCTCCTCGGCGGCACCGTCGCCACCCTGAGCAACCCCGTCGGCGCGCAGGTCGCGCAGAACGAGCCAGGCACGATCAGCGCAGCGGCGCCCCGCGCCGGCGCGCCGATGAGCTTCGCCGATCTCGTCGCCAGGCTTCAGCCGGCCGTGGTCAACATCTCGACCCGCCAGGCGATCCCGATCGCGCGCAACCGCGGCCTTCCGCCGGGCTTCGAGGAATTCTTCCGGCGCTTCGGCGGCGAGGTCCCGTCCCAGGACGGCGACGCGCCGCCGCAGCGGGGCGGCTCGCTCGGCTCCGGCTTCATCATCTCGCCGGACGGCTATATCGTCACCAACAATCACGTCGTCGCTCCGGCGCGCGACGACGCCGTGGTCGAGGCGATCACGGTGACTTTGAACGATGGCACCGAATATCAGGCCGATCTGGTCGGCCGCGACGCGCCGTCGGACCTCGCAGTCCTCCGCATCCGCCCGCGCGGCAACCTGCCCTTCGTCCGCTTCGGCGACAGCCGTCAGACCCGCGTCGGCGACTGGGTGATTGCGATCGGCAACCCGTTCACGCTCGGCGGCACCGTCACCGCCGGGATCGTCTCGGCGCTCCACCGCAATATCGGCGCCGGCAATTACGACCGCTACATCCAGACCGATGCGCCGATCAATTCGGGCAATAGCGGCGGCCCGATGTTCGATCTCCAGGGCAATGTGATCGGGATCAACACCGCCCTCATCTCGCCGACCGGCGGCAATGTCGGAATCGGCTTCGCCATTCCCGCCGAGCAGGCGCGGCCAATCGTGGAGACCCTGATGCGCGGCGAGCGCGTCCGCCGCGGCTATATGGGCGTCAGCCTGCAGCGGCTCGACGCAAGCATCGCCGCCGCGCTCGGGATCGAGGCCAATCGCGGCGAGCTGATCCGCGGAGTCACGCCGGGCGGCCCGGCCGCGCGCGCGGGCATCCAGCAGGGCGACGTCGTGGTCAGCGTCAACGGCCAGCCGGTCACCCAGGAGCAGTCGCTCTCATACCTGGTCTCGAACATCCCCGTCGGCACGCGCGTGCCGATGGAGGTGATCCGCGGCGGCCAGCGCCGGACCGTCACCGTCGTCCTCGCCGAGCGTCCGTCGGACGAGGAGCTCGCCCGCCTGAACGGCGACGAGAGCGCGACGCCCCCGGCGCCCGGCGGCTCGACCGGCAAGGAAGAGGCCCAGTCGCAGAGCCAGCGATCGACCCGCGAGGGCCTCGGCATCTCGGTCCAGACGCTCACCCCCGAAGTCGCGCGCCAACTCCGCCTGACCGGACCGGCGGTCCGCGGGGTCGTCGTCACCGCGGTCGATCCGCGCAGCGACGCCTCGGTGAAGGACCTGCAGCCGGGCGACATCGTCCTCTCGATCGACGGCCGTGCCACCGCGACCCCGGAGGAAGCGGCCGCGGCCGTCCAGGCGGCGCGAACCGCCCGGCGCAACACCGTCTTGCTGCTCGTCCGCCGCGGCAACCAGCCGCCGGCCTATATCGGCGTGAACCTTTCGGGCGCGCGCTGAGCCTCCGTCACCCGCTTGCCGTCTTTCCCGGCTTGGGGAATAGAAACGGCGGGCGGGCGGCCGGAGAAACGCATTGAGCGAGAACAGCTTGTTGATCGGCGCTGCGGACAATGTTCCGCAGCGCCTTTTTTTGAACCGCGCGAACCGCCACGGCCTGATCGCCGGCGCGACCGGCACCGGTAAGACGGTGACCCTGCAGGGCCTTGCCGAGGGCTTTTCGGCGGCCGGCGTGCCGGTCTTCGTCGCCGACGTGAAGGGCGATCTCGCCGGCCTGGCAATGCCGGGCTCGCCGACCCATCCTGCGCACCAGGCGCTGACCGCGCGCGCCGCCGAGCTCGGCATCTCCGATTACGCCTATTCCGACTTCCCAACGATCTTCTGGGACCTGTTCGGCGAGCAGGGCCATCCCATTCGGACGACCGTCTCGGAGATGGGGCCGCTTCTGCTCGCCCGGCTCATGGGCCTCAACGAGACCCAGGAAGGCGTGCTCTCCATCGCCTTCCGGGTCGCGGACGAGGAGGGGCTTCTCCTCCTCGATCTCGAGGATCTCCAGGCGATGCTCTCCGCCTGCGCCGAACGCGGGCCCGAGCTCTCGGCGCGCTACGGCAACGTCACCAAGGCTTCGGTCGGCGCCATCCAGCGCCAGCTTCTCCAGCTCGAATCGCAGGGCGGCGCGCTCTTCTTCGGCGAGCCGGCGCTCGACATCGCGGATCTGATGCAGGTGGACGAGCAGGGGCGGGGGATCGTCAGCATCCTCGCCGCCGACAAATTGATGGCGAGCCCGCGGCTCTATGCGACCTTCCTGCTCTGGCTGCTCTCCGAATTGTTCGAGACCCTTCCGGAGGTGGGCGATCCGGATAAGCCGAGGCTCGTCTTCTTCTTCGACGAGGCCCATCTGCTGTTCGACGAGGCCCCGCCCGCGCTGATCGAGAAGGTGGAGCAGGTGGTGCGCCTGATCCGATCCAAGGGCGTCGGAGTCTATTTCGTCACTCAGAATCCGGACGACATTCCGGAGGCGGTGGCCGGCCAGATCGGCAACCGCGTCCAGCATGCGCTGCGGGCCTTCACGCCCAAGGACCAGAAGGCGATCCGCGGCGCCGCCGAGACATTCCGGGCAAGCCCCGGCCTCGATGTCGCGAAGGCGATCACCGAGCTCAGGACCGGCGAGGCCCTGGTCTCGCTGCTCCAGGAGGACGGCGCGCCCTCGCCGGTTGCCCGGACCCTGATCCGGCCGCCGCGCTCGCGGCTCGGGCCGCTCACCCCGAAGGAGCGGGCGATCATTCAGTCGGTGTCGCCCGTCGGCGGCAAATATGACGAACGCGTCGATCGGGAGAGCGCCGAGGAGATTTTGAAGACGCGCGCCGATGCCGCTGCCGCCGAGGCTGCCCGCGCCAAGGCCGACAAGGCGGCCGAGCGCGAGCGCCGCTCGAATCCGCCGATCCACGAGCAGGTGGCGAGCCAGTTCGGCCGCGCCGTCCAGCGCCAGATCGTCAACCGTGCGGCGAGCTCGCTCGTGCGCGGCCTTTTGGGAAGCCTGTTCAGGGGGAGATAGTCATGGCGACGAGGCACGAAGCCGGCGAGATGCGCGAACTCACGATCCGCGCGGTGCTCCTGGGCGCGGTCATCACCTTGGCCTTCACCGCCGCAAACGTCTATCTCGGCCTTCGGGTCGGCCTCACCTTCGCCACCTCGATCCCGGCCGCCGTCATCTCGATGGCGATCCTGCGCTTCTTCCGAAACTCGACGATCCTCGAGAACAATATCGTCCAGACCGTCGCCTCGGCCGCGGGCACGCTGGCGGCGATCATCTTCGTGCTGCCCGGCCTGGTGATGGTCGGCTGGTGGACGGGCTTTCCCTATTGGACGACCGTCGCGGTAACGGCGGTCGGCGGAATCCTCGGCGTGATGTTCTCGATCCCGCTGCGCCGCGCCCTCGTGGTCGATTCGCCGCTTCCCTATCCGGAGGGCGTGGCGGCGGCCGAGGTGCTGAAGGTCGGGTCCGGGACGCACGGCGACGCCGAGGAGAATAGGCGCGGGCTCGGGGTGATCCTCGCCGGCGGCCTGGTCTCGGCCGGCTTCGCCCTCGCCTCGAAGACCCGGATCGTGGTCGAGGAGGCGGCGACCGCCTTCCGAATCGGCCCGGGCGCGACCAGCATCGGCGGCACTCTGTCTTTCGCCCTGATCGGCGCCGGCCACCTGGTCGGCCTCTCGGTCGGCATCGCGATGCTGGTTGGGCTCACCATCGGCACTTGGATTGCGCTTCCGATCCTCTCCGCCGGCGTCCCCGGCCCGGTCGAGGAAGTGGCGACGACGGTGTTCCGCAACGACGTCCGCTTCCTCGGCGCCGGCGTGATCGGAGTCGCGGCGATCTGGACCCTGCTCAAGATCATCGGCCCGATCGTGCGCGGAATCGCCTCGGCGATGGCCGCGTCGAAGATCCGGCGGACCGGCGGCGGCGCGGATCTTCCCCTGGTCGAGCGCGACATGCCGATCGGAATCGTCGGCGCCGTGATCCTCGCCTCGCTGCTGCCGATCGCCTGGCTGCTCTGGAGCTTCATCGCCGGCGGCCCGCTCGAGCCGATGGCCGGCCCGCTGATCGGCGGCACCCTAATCTGGGTGCTCCTCGCCGGAATCGTGATCGCGTCGGTCTGCGGCTACATGGCGGGCCTGATCGGCGCCTCGAACAGCCCGATCTCCGGCGTCGGAATCCTCGCCGTCCTCTCGGCCGCGCTCCTCCTCGCACTCGCCTTCGCGGGCGAGACTCCCGAGGAGACCCGCGCGCTGATCGCTTACGCTTTGTTCGCGACCGGGATCGTGTTCGGGATCGCGACCATCTCGAACGACAACCTCCAGGACCTCAAGACGGGCCAGCTCGTCGGGGCCACACCGTGGCGGCAACAGCTCGCTTTGGTCTACGGCGTGATCTTCGGCGCGATCGTCATCCCGCCCGTGCTCGATCTGCTCAACACCTCCTACGGCTTCGTCGGCGCCCCCAATGAGGGGCCGAACGCGCTCGCCGCGCCGCAGGCCGGCCTGATCTCGGCCCTCGCCACCGGCGTCCTCGGCGGCGGGCTCAACTGGGAGATGATCTATATCGGCGCCGCCATCGGGGCCGTCGCCTGTCTCGTCGACGAGCTTTTCGGCCGCCTCGGCTGGCTCCGCCTTCCGCCGCTCGCGGTCGGGATCGGCATCTACCTCTCGATCACGGTGACCCTGCTGGTCGTGATCGGGGCGGTGCTCGGCAAGCTCTACGACAATTGGGCGGACCGCACCGCCGATCCCGAGCGCAGCAAGCGTATGGGCGTGCTGATGGCGACCGGCCTGATCGTCGGCGACGGCCTCCTCAACGTCGCCTTCGCGGGCGTGGTGGGAGCGACAGGAAGTCCGGATAGGATCGCGCTCGTCGGCGATACGTTCGAGCCGTACGCGATCGCGCTCGGCCTAGCCTTGTTCGTCGCCCTGCTCGCCTTCTGCTACCGCAAGGCGGCGCGCGCGTCAGCGGCCTAGGACGAGCGCGCGAAGGGTCGGTCCGTCGTAGCGGGTGGGGTCGCCCGCCTCGGCGCGGCGGACGAGGCCCGAGATCGCCTCGTTGACGGGAGCTTCGCGGCCGAGGCTGCGGGCGAGGGCGACGACCTCGCCGTTCAGATAGTCGATCTCGGTGCGGCGGCCGGCGGCCAGGTCGTCGGCCATGGAGGAGCGCGCGCGCGGATCGATGCGCTGGCGCTTCAGCACGATCCTGCGGAAGACGAAGTCCGGCGCGGCGAACAGGCGCGGGAGAAGCCACGGCGGCGCTGGCCCGAGCTTGGCGGGGCTTATGCCGGCGGCCTTCAATACGGCCAGAGTCTCGATCATCGAGGCCGCGACGACCCGGCGGAGGTTCCGGTCGGACAGCTGGTCGAGCAGGCTGCGCCCGCTCAGCGCATTGACCGCATTGTTGAGGTTTATCAGCAGCTTGCCCCAGGCGATCGCCTCCATGTCGTCCGCGATCCGGAGCCGGCCGGTCCGCTCGCCCACCGCGGCCGCGATCGCCTCGGTCGCCGCGCTCCGTCCTGCGGTCAGCGTCCCGGCGACACCCTTGTGGAATCTCCCTTCGCCCAGATAGGCGACGTTGAACGGCACCATCGCCTGGACGATCTCGAAGCCGGGCAGCTGCTCGCGCAGCCGCGCCGCATTGGAGACGCCGTTCTGAAAGCTGATCACGGTCGCGCCGGGCGTGGCGTGGCGGGCGATCTCCTCGGCTGCAGCGAGCGTGTCGAAGCTCTTGACGCAGAGCGCGATCACGCCGGCGCCGGCCATCGCGGCCGGATCGGTCTCGAACCGCACATTCTCCAGCCGGATCGGCGCAGCCTGGCCATCGCTGATGGTCAGCCCGTGCGCGGCGACGTCGGCGCGGATCCGCTCGCGCCCGATGAAGGTGACCGGAAGCCCCGCCGCCTGCCAGGCGCCGCCGATCCAGCAGCCGACCGAGCCTGCGCCGAGGATGGCAATTCCCGGCTGTTCAGCCACGGCCGCGATAGGAGGCCACGCCCTGGTCCGGCACCCAAAGCCCCTCGGGCGGCGCGCCCGACTGCCAGAAGACGTCGATCGGGATTCCTCCGCGCGGATACCAGTAGCCGCCGATGCGGAGCCAGATCGGCTTCATCTCGTTGTACAGCCGCTCGCCGATGCCGACCGTCACATCCTCATGGAACCCGCAATGATTGCGGAAGGAGCCCAGGAAGAGCTTCAGCGACTTGGATTCGACAATCGTCTCGCCGGGCGCATAGTCGATGACGAGGTGCGCGAAATCGGGCTGGCCGGTGACCGGGCAGAGCGAGGTGAATTCGGGCGCCGCGAAGCGGACGAGATAGGTGCGCCCCACGCGCGGATTGGGAACATAATCGAGCTTCGCCTCCTCGGGGGAAGCGGGAAGGGCGCTCGGTTGGCCGAGATGCGTCAGGTCCATGGCCGCGCTCGATAGCGCTTCCCCGCGCCCCTGTCATTCCCGCCGCAGTCCGGCTAACCGTCGTTCGATGGCGAGCGAGCAGCCCCCGAGCCCCGCCTACCGCAGCCGCGCCGCGGCCTATATGGCGCTCGTCTTCGGAGCCGCGGCCGCAGTCGTCCTCCTGTGGTTCCTCTACAAGGTTATGACGGCAGTCCTGCTGCTGTTCTTCGCCATGGTCGTGGCGATCGCGCTTTCGGCGCCGGCGCGTTGGCTGGTGGGGCGTGGGATGAAGCGCAAGCCCGCGGCGATCCTGACCTTCACGCTGTTTCTCGGCGCCGTCATCGCATTGCTCGCCTGGGTGGTGCCCTTGCTCGCGGCGCAGATCGTCGTGCTGGTCGAACGGCTCCCGAGCATGATCGCCCAGTTCAATGCGCAGGTGGCCGCCCTGTTCGCGCGCTATCCCGAGCTTGCCGGCTACATTTCGGCGGACGAGGCCTCGCTGGACGGAATCGTTCCGTCGCTCGGCCACCTGTTCCGCGGCGGGCTCGGAATTTCGCTCTCGCTGATCGCCTTCGCTGCGCTCCTGATCGTCTTCCTGAGCTTCGTCCTCTACGCTCTGCTCGATCCGGCGCCGATCCTTCGCGCCTATCTCTCCAGCCTTCCGGCCGAGCGGCGGGGGCAGGGCGCGCGCGCCTTTGCGCGGGCGAACCGTGCGGTGATCGGCTGGACCAAGGCGAGCCTGATCCTCGGCCTGATCCAGGCAGTCCTGGTCTTCCTCTTCCTCACCTGGATGAACGTTCCCGGCGCGCTGGTCTGGGCGGCGCTCGCCTTCTTCTCGGAGTTCATCCCGCGCATCGGCGGCTACGTCATGGCTGCGCCGCCGATCCTCATCTCACTGACGATGAGCCCTGCCACCGCCTTGTGGGTGGCGCTCTTCTATCTCGTCTCGAACGAGCTCCTCGGCAATGCGGTCGCGCCCCGGATCCGCGGCACGACGATGCAGCTTCACCCGGTGCTCCTGCTCTTCTTCACCCTCGCCTTCGCGCTCGCCTTCGGCCTGCTCGGCGCGATCGTGGCGACTCCCGCCGCGGCCTTCTTCTCGGCTTATTATGACGAATTCTACTTGCAGCGGAGCGCGCCCCGGCGTCTGTGACGATGATGCGTAAATCAGTCCTGCTTTTCGTCGCCGCCCTCTCGGCCTGCGCCCCTGCGATCCAGTCCACCCCAACCCGCACAGACGCCGCCGCCCGGTCCGAGCGCGCGCAGAGCTGGTGGAGCGACGTCGCCGCCTTGTCGTCGGATTCGATGGAGGGCCGGCTCACCGGCACCCCAAGTTACGAGCGCGCGGCCGCTTTTGTCGAGCAGAGGCTCCGGACGCTCGGGCTCCAGCCCGCAGGGAGCGCGGGATACAGGCAGCGGATCGCCTTCGAGGAGCAGGCGCTCGATCCCGCGAGCGCTCGCCTCGCCCTTGCTTCCGGCGGTGCCGAGACCCCACTGCGCGTCCCCGAGGACATGATCGTCAGCCGCCGGCCGCCGCTCCCCGAGCGGCTCGACGCGCCCCTCGTCTTCATCGGCTACGGGCTCCACATGCCCGAGGCCGGGCATGACGATCTCGCCGGGCTCGACCTTCGCGGGAAGATCGCGGTGTTCGTCGGCGGCGCGCCGCGGGGCACGAACGGCCCCCTCGCCAGCCACGCCCGCGCCGACCGTCTGCGCCTGCTCGCGGAACGGGGCGCGATCGGGGCAATCTCGCTGACGACGCCGCGCCAGCTCGAAGTGCCCTGGGCGCGTTCGGCCGCCGGCGCGACCAGCACCGGCCTCTATTTCGCCGATCCGTCGGTGCGCACGGTGAGCGGCCGCTTCTTCGATGCGAGCATGAACCCGGCCGAGGCCGAGCGGCTGTTCGCGCGCGCCGGGACGCGTTTCGCCGAGATCGCCGCCTTGTCGGACTCCTCCCAGCCGATGCCGCGCTTCGATCTCAACCAGTCGCTCCGCGGCACGCTCGCGCCGCGGCTGAGTAGCCTCGCTTCGGACAATGTCGTCGCGCGACTTCCGGGCACCGACCTCGCGTCCGAGCATGTCGTCCTCACCGCGCACCTCGACGGTCTCGGCACGACCAATGCCGGCGCCGACCGCGTGATGAACGGCGCACTCGACAATGCCGCCGGCGTCGCCGCCCTGCTTGACATCGCCGCCGAGCTGCGCCGGAGCGGCATCCGCCCGCGCCGTTCGATTCTGTTCGTCTTCGTGACCGCCGAGGAGCGCGGCCTTCTCGGCGCCCGTTACTTCGCCCAGCGGCCGACAGTCCCGAAAGCGTCGATCGTCGCCAACCTCAATTACGACATGGCGCTCCCGCTCTTCCCGCTCAGAAGCGTGATCGTGCTCGGCGCCGGCGAGAGCAGCCTCGGCGCCGATGCCGAAGCCGTCGGAGCGGCGAGCGGCCTGCCGCTGGTTCCGGACCCGTTCCCGAACCGGAACTCGTTCACCCGATCGGACCAATATGCGTTCATCGAGCAGGGCATCCCCGCGGTCGCCTTCAAGTTCGGCTTCGCCGCCGGCACGCCCGAGGCCGAGACCGAGCGGGTGTGGCGCGCCACCCATTATCACGGTGTGAGCGACGACGGCTCGCAGCCGGTGTTCAAGGAGGACGAGATCCGCCTCCACGATTTCATCGCTGCGTTGGCGCTGAGAATCGCCAATGCGAACGATCGCCCGCGGTGGAACGACGCCAGCTTCTTCCGCCGGTTTTCGCATCAGCCCTGATTGGGCTAGGAGGGGACATGGACTCTCTGGTCTGCACGGAGTGGCTTGCGGGCGAGCTCGGCGCCGCCGACCTCAGGATCGTCGACGCCAGCTGGTTCCTGCCGGACGCGGGGCGGGACGGGCGCAGCGAATATGAGGCGGCGCACATACCCGGAGCGGCCTTTCTCGATCTCGAGGCGGTGTCGGACCCGGACAGCGATCTTCCGCACATGCTGCCACCTGCGGCGCTGTTCGCCAGCCGCATAAGGGCCCTCGGGATCGGCGATCATGACCGGATCGTGGTGTACGACAATTCGCCGCTGCACACGGCGGCGCGAATCTGGTGGATGCTGCGCCTGTTCGGCGCTCGGCAGGTGGCGATCCTCGACGGCGGCTTCGGCAAGTGGCTGGCCGAGGACCGGCCGGTCGAGAGCGGGAGCGCGAGGCCCCGCTCCGGCCATTTCACGCCCGCTCTCGACGCCGCACCGGTCGCCGACAAGGCGGACATGCTCGCGCTCGACGGCGAGGCGGAGATCGTCGATGCACGCCCCGCCGTACGCTTCCGCGGCGAGACTCCGGAACCGCGGGCGGGCCTCGTCGCCGGCCACATTCCGGGTTCGCGAAACCTGCCCCAGTCGGATCTGTTCGAGGCGGACGGGACGTGGAAGCGGGGGGAAGCGCTGCACAAGGCGTTCGAGGATGCCGGAGTCGACCTTTCGCGGCCGATGGTGACGACCTGCGGCTCGGGCGTCACCGCCGCTGTGCTGTTGTTCGGCGCTCATTTGCTCGGCAAGGAGGATGTGCGGCTCTACGACGGGAGCTGGTCGGAATGGGGCGCGGACGCGTCGACGC
This sequence comes from Pseudomonadota bacterium, assembly GCA_023390415.1. Lineage (GTDB taxonomy): Bacteria > Pseudomonadota > Alphaproteobacteria > Sphingomonadales > Sphingomonadaceae > Allosphingosinicella. Next base: position 19,656 of record JAEWCW010000172.1, read on the forward strand.
CCAAGGCGACGGGCGCGGCATGAGCGACGACACCAGGCTCGTCCATGGCGGCCGGCGGCGCGAATGGCGCGGGCGGCTGGTCAACCCGCCGGTGCACCGCGGATCGACCATCCTGTTCGACAGCGTCGCCGAGCTGCGCGCTGCAGCCCCCGCCTTCGGCGAACCCTATTATGGCCTGCACGGCACGCCGACCCAATGGGCCCTGAGCGAGGCGCTGACCGAGCTCGAGCCCGGGGCAGGCGGGACCTTCCTCTATCCGTCCGGCCTCGCTGCGGTCACCGCGCCGCTGCTCGCCCTGCTCAGCCCCGGCGACGAGCTGCTGATGACGGACAATGTCTATGGTCCAACGCGCCGCTTCTGCGACGGGCTGCTGAAGCGATACGGAGTGAGGACGCGGTACTACGATCCCGGCATCGGGGCGGGGATCGCCGAGCTGTTCGGCGAGCGGAGCCGGGCCGTGTTCCTCGAAAGCCCTGGGTCGCTGACGATGGAGGTGCAGGACGTGCCGGCGATCACCGCCGTCGCCCGCCAGCGCGGGATCGTCACCCTGCTCGACAATACCTGGGCGACGCCGCTCTTCTTCCCGGCGCTTGCGCACGGCGTCGACGTGTCGATCCTCGCCGCGACCAAATATGTCGGCGGCCATGCCGATGTGATGCTCGGTGCGGTGACCGCGACGCCCGAATTCTATGCGCGGATAGAGCGGGCGAGCTGGGATCTCGGCCATGCCGTCAGCCCGGACGACGCCTGGCTCGGCGCACGGGGCCTCAGGACGATGGCGGTGCGGCTTCGCCAACACGAGGCGAGCGCACTGAAGGTCGCGCGCTGGCTGAGCGAGCGGCCGGAGGTCGCGCGCGTGCTCCATCCCGCACTTCCCGACTGCCCGGGCCACGACCTCTGGAGGCGCGATTTCCGCGGCTCCTCGGGCCTCTTCACGTTCATCCTCGACGGTGGCGGCGACTCGGCGCGCACAGCTTTGATCGACGGGCTGGAGTTGTTCGGCATCGGCTACAGCTGGGGCGGCTATGAGAGCCTGGCCGTGCCGGTCGATCCCAAGCCGCTGAGGACCACCCGCGCCTGGCAGGCGGAGGGGCCGGCGGTGCGGCTCCATATCGGCCTCGAGGATCCGGACGATCTCATCGCCGATCTCGAGCGCGGCCTCACCCGTTTCGCGGACGCGCGGTGAGGGGGCTGGTCGAGAGTTTCGGGGTGACCTGGCCGAATTCGGCCGACTGGATTTCCGCCGCTTTCGCCTCGATCGTTGCCGCCGCCTGCCTGGGGGCCGCCTGGTTCGCGGGCCGGCAGCTCGGCCCCCGGCTGGCCACCTTCTGGGAAAAGCGCGCGGGCGCCCATGCCGGCGGGCTTGGCCCGCGCATGTGCGCGCTGCTTCGGAGCGGGCTGCTCGCGCTCCTGATGATGGTCGTGCTCGCGGTCGAGCCGTGGCGCCCGCTCGGTGCGATCCTGCTCGGGCTCGTCCTCGCCTGGTCGGCCGCGGCCTTCCTCTCGGATTTCGTGCGCGGCGTCGGCCTTCCGCGCTGGGTCGCGGCTTTGGTCGCGATCGCCGCTTTCGTTGCTTTGCTCGCCCGCGCGGTCGGTGGGCTCGATCCACTGATCAAGATGCTGGACCGGACCGGCTTCGACGCCGGCTCGGCGCGGATCTCATTACTCACCATCCTTCAGGTGCTTCTCACCCTGGTCGCGCTCTATGCGGCGGCGACCCTGCTCAACCGGGTGATCTCGCATTCCATCCACCGCGCACGCGGGCTCGATCCGACCCAGCAGCTCCTCGCGCAGAAGCTCGCCGCGATCGCGATTCTGGCCGCAGCCTTCTTCATCGGCCTCGAGCTCACCGGCATCGATCTCACCGCCTTGGCCATCTTCTCGGGCGCGTTTGGCCTCGCGGTGGGCTTCGGCCTGCAGAAGACGTTCGGCAATCTGATAGCCGGGATCATCCTGCTGATGGATCGCTCGATCAAGCCGGGCGACGTGATCGCGGTCGGCGACACGTTCGGCCACGTCACCAAGATTGGAGTCCGCGCGGTCTCGGTCGTTACCCGCGACGGCAAGGAGCATCTGATCCCGAACGAGATCCTGATGACCGAGCCGGTCGAGAACTGGTCCTATTCCAGCCGCGACGTTCGGGTGCATATCAAGGTGGGAGTCGCCTACGATTGCGATCTGCCGCTGGCGCAAAAGCTGATGGTCGAGGCGGCGTCGGGCGCCGAGCGGGTGCTCGATTCGCCGGCGCCGCGGGTCTGGCTCACTGCCTTCGGCGACAATGCCGTGGAGCATGAGATCTTGATCTGGATCGGCGATCCCGAAGGCGGCGTCGGCAGCGTCCGCTCCGAAGTGTTGAACCGATTGTGGACGCTGTTTCGCGAGAACAATATCGCCGTGCCGTTCCCGCAGCGCGACATCCACGTGAAGGACTGGCCGCCGCCGCCTAGAGCTTGAGCAGCCTCAGCAGGTCGCCGATCGCACGCTCGAGCTCGTCGGCTAGCCGCGCCGCCGCCGCCTGCGATCCGCCACTCACGGTCAGCGCCTCGACTCCCGCCGCCGCCCAGGCGACGGTCTCCGCCACCAGCGCGTCGAAGCGGCGCTGGACGATCGGCCAGGCCTCGCCATAGGCGCCGACGATCCGCGCTGCCTCGTCGAGCGCGGGATCGAGCGGGACGCTGCCGTCGCCGCGGTCTGCAATCTGCTGGACGAGGAGCAGGACCTGGCGCAGCTGGGCGACTTGGCGGCCGGCATCGGCGGGGGAGGCGCCGTCGAGACGGGGCGGCTGGTGAGTCATGCCTCCGACTAACCGGTTCGGCGCTAAGGAAGCGCTAACGCATTGCCCGGGGCGGCACGGTCGGGCAGGAGGCGGCAAAGCCATTTTGTTTGAGGATTTCGGACGAAGCCGACCCCGTTTTTCGCTCTTGCTGCGCTCGCCGCGGCGACTCCTGCAGCCGCCGAGATCCCGCTTCCGGGCACCGGCCTCAGCGTCGCCCCGGACGCGCAGATCATGAGCGACTATCGCTTCCGCGGCGTGTCGCGCTCGGACGAGGATCCCGCGCTCCAGGCCAACGTCACGGTCAGCCACGATAGCGGCCTCTATGTCGGCACGCGGGCGACGACACTTTCGGGGCTCGACAATTTCCGGCTGCGCGATCCGCAGTTCCAGGATCTGGGCGACATCGAATTCGATATCTATGCCGGCTATCGGCGCGATCTCGGCGCCGGGCTCAGCCTCGACGGCGGCGTCATGTACTATCATTTTTCAGGCGGCGAGGGGCGGACCGACTATGTCGAGCCCTATGCATCGCTCTCCTATCTGCTCGGCCCGGTCGAGGCGACCGGCGGCGTCAAATATGCGCCGAGCCAGGCGGGCACGGGCGACGAGGACATGCTGTACATGTTCGGCCAGCTCGACGTCGCGGTGCCGTTCACGCCCTTCGCGGCGCGGGCGCAGGTCGGGCGCCAGGACTGGGGGCGGTTCGGGAGCTACACCAACTGGTCGCTGGGCGGCACCTACACGATGGGGCCGGCGGAGCTCGGCATCCGCTATGTCGACACCGACCTTCCGAGCGGGCCCGGCCAGGATGGTACCGTCGTCGTCTCGCTCGGGATCGGTTTCTAGCGCAGCTTGAGCGCGATGGCCGCGAATGCGGTCGAAGCGAAGGCGGCGCCGGCGAGGAAGGTGGCGTGCGGGCCGATCTGGTCCCAGAGGAGACCGGCAATCACGCTCGCGGCGAGCAGGGCGAGACCGCTGCCGAGGTTGAACAGGCCGAAGGCCGAGCCGCGCAGGCGCTCGGGAGAATGGTCGGCGACGAGCTTGGAAAGCAGGCCCTGGGTCAGCGCCATGTGGACGCCCCAGAGCAGGATGCCGGCGAAGACCGCCATCAGGCCGCCGTCGAGCGCGAGCAGCAGGTCGGCGGCGATCAGAGCTGCGAGGCCGAGCAGAAGCAGCTTCTTGGGCGATACGAAGTCCGAGGCGATTCCGGCCGGATAGGCGCCAGCCGAGTAGACGAGGTTCATCGCGACCAGGACGAGCGGGGTGAGCGCGAGAGGCAGGCCCTGCTCGTTCGCCTTGAGGATCAGGAAGGCCTCCGAGAAGCGCGCGAGCGTGAACACCATACCGATCGCGAGCACGCCCCAGAAGGCGCCGGGGAGCGCCTTGAGCTCACCTAGTCGAAACGGCGGCGCGCTACGCCGTGCCGGGTCCGCGGGCGGATCCTTCACGCGGAAGAGAACGACGAGGACCGAAAGCAAGGCGGGCACCGCGGCGACCCAGAAGACCGCGCGCATGTCGTTGGCGAAGGCGAGCATCAGCAGGATGGCGAGCAACGGGCCGATGAAGGCGCCTGCCGTGTCCAGCGCCTGGCGGAGGCCGAAGGCGCGGCCGCGCATCATCGGCGGGGTGACGTCGGCGATCAGCGCGTCGCGCGGGGCGCCGCGTATGCCCTTGCCGATGCGGTCGGCGAAACGTGCGCCAAGCACTGTCCCGGCGCCGTTGGCGAGGGCGAAAAGCGGCTTGGTCGCCGCTGCGAGCCCGTAGCCGAGAAGGATGAGCGGCTTTCGCCGGCCGACCCGGTCCGAGAGATAGCCCGAAAAGAGCTTGGAGATGTTCGCCGTCGCCTCGGCGATGCCGTCGATCAGCCCGACCATGGCGACGCTGGCGCCGAGGCCTGCGGTGAGGAAGACGGGGAGGAGCGCGTGGACGATCTCGGACGAGACGTCCATCAGCAGGCTGACGAAGCCGAGCGCCCAGACGGTCGGCGGTATGCCCCCGCCGCGGCGGGGGGGCGGGCCCGGCGAGATCGAGGTCATCGATGCTCGCCGGGTGCCGAAGGTTTATTGCGGCGTCGAGACGGTCGCCTCGCGGCCGGCGCCGGCGGGAAGCTCGATGATCGTCTGGACGAGGGCGCCGCGGTCGACGACCGTGGTCTGCGGATCGGCGACGATCGAGCGGGCGCCGAGCGCGGCGCGGTCCGCATCAGCGCGCTGGAGCAGGTTGCGCTCTGCGTCGCTGCGCGGGGCCGGGCCGCCGAACAGGGCCTGGAGCGCCTGGCTGCGCGCGTCGGTGCCGCTTGCCGGCTCGCCCGGGCGCGGCGGCGTCAGCGCGAAATCGGGCGGGATGACCAGCGGCGCGGTGCGCGCGACCGCGAATTCATCCGGGCGGTCGCGTCCGAGCACGCCCCCGGTGCCGCAGCCCGCGACGAGCATTGCGGCGGTGGCTGCCAGCGCGAGAGGAGCGAAACGCTTCATGAGACTTCCTTTTTCTTGCGCTTGCCATCGCCCGACAGGAGGGCGCGGACCAGAAGCAGCAGGACTCCGATGGTAATCGCTGCGTCGGCGACATTGAAGACCAAAAAGGGCCTGATCTCGCCGAAATGCAGATCGGCGTAATCGACGACATAGCCGAAGCGCACGCGATCGAGGATGTTGCCGAGGGCGCCGCCGAGAACGAGCGACAGGCCGATCGAATCGTCGAGGCGGCGCTCGCGCCACATCCAGAGGGCCACGAACAGCGCGATCGCCGCGGTGAGCCCGACCAGGAGCCAGCGCATCGTCTCGTTGCTGGCGTGCAGGAAGCCCATCGACACCCCGTAATTGGGCACGAAACGGAAATCGAAGAAGGGCAGGAGCTCGATCACCTGACGGTCCTCGTCGCCGGGCCCAAGCTGGAGCGGGCCGGTCAGCACCCATTTGACGGCCTGGTCCACGACGAAGATGAAGGCGGCGACGCTGAGGCCGATCGCCCGGTTGGAACGCAGGCGCCGGGCGTCGGCGGGCACAAGATCAGCCATTCACGACCTCTTCGCAGCGGGCGCAGAGCGCGCCCTCCTCGGGAACCTCGGGGCGGTGGCGCCAGCAGCGCCCGCACTTGCCGTTGGCGGTGCGGAGGACCTCCACGTTGGAGTCCGCACCGGGCTCGAGCTCCGAGACGATGTAGATTTCGGCCAGCGCCTCGCGGTCCATGCCGAGGAGATCGAGCTCGGCCTCCGGATAGAGGATTTTCGCCTCCAGGCTCGATCCGATCACCTTCTCGCGGCGCAGCGGCTCGATGCTCTCGGTGACCTTCTCGCGCGAGGCACGGATCAGCGCCCAGCGCGCCGCCAGATCTTCGTCGCGCCAGCCGGTGTCGATCTCCGGCCATTCGAGCAGGTGGACCGAGCCGGCATCGGAGAAGCGGCTCGTCCACACCTCCTCGCTGGTGAAGACCAGGATCGGCGAGGCCCAGCGGACGAGGGCGTGGAACACGGTGTCGAGGACGGTGCGATAGGCGCGGCGGGTGAGAGCCGTCGGCGCATCGCAATAGAGGCTGTCCTTGCGGATATCGAAGAAGAAGGCGGAGAGATCGTCGTTGGCGAAGCCGGTCAGCAGTCGCGTGTAGCGGTTGAACTCGAAGCCGTTGACGGCCTCCTTCAGCTCCGCGTCGATCGCGGCGAGGCGGTGGAGGACCCAACGCTCGAGCTCCGGCATGTCCGCCGGTGCGACGCGCTCGGCGTCGGTGAAGTCGGCAAGCGCACCGAGCAAATAGCGGAAGGTGTTGCGCAGCTTGCGATAGGCGTCGGACGTGCCGGCGAGCACTTCCTTGCCGATCCGCACGTCCTCGAAATAGTCGGTCGAGGCGACCCAGAGGCGGAGGATGTCGGCGCCGTTGTCGCGGATGATGGCGAGCGGATCGACGACGTTGCCGACGCTCTTCGACATCTTGCGGCCCTGCGCGTCGAGCGCGAAGCCGTGGGTGAGCACGCTCTCATAAGGCGCGCGGCGGCGGGTGCCGGCGCTTTCGAGCAGCGACGACTGGAACCAGCCGCGATGCTGGTCGGAACCCTCGATATAGACGTCGGCGCGGACGCCCTCCCCATAGCGCGCCTCGATCACGAAGGCGTGGGTCGAGCCGCTGTCGAACCAGACGTCGAGGATGTCGGTGATCACCTCGTAATCGGCGAGATCGTATTTGTCGCCGAGCAGAGCCTGATGGTCGGCGGTGAACCAGGCGTCGGCGCCGCGCTGGCGGAAGGCGGCAAGGATTCGCGCATTGACCTCCGCGTCGAGCAGATACTCGCCCGTCTTCCGGTTCACGTAGAGCGCAATCGGTACCCCCCAGGCGCGCTGGCGGCTGATCACCCAGTCCGGACGGCCCTCGACCATGGCCTGGATCCGGTTCTTCGATTTCTCCGGGACCCAGCGCGTCTCGTCGATCGCCGCAAGCGCGGTCGAGCGTAGCGTCGTCGCGTTTGACCCGTTGGCGGCGAGCGCGGGCACGCTGCGATCCATCGGGATGAACCATTGCGGCGTGCAGCGGAAGATCACCTTGGCCTTGGAGCGCCAGCTGTGCGGGTAGCTGTGCTGGAAGTCGGCGGACGCCGCGATCAGCGCGCCGGCCTCGCGCAGGTCGCTGTTGATCGGTCCGTCCGGCGCGTTGAACTTGGCATTGATCACCGAGCCCTTGCCGCCGAGCCAGAGCCAGTCCGGCCGGTAGAATCCGGCATCGTCGACAGCGAAGACAGGATCGATGCCGTGCGCCTTGCAGAGCAGGAAATCGTCCTCGCCATGGTCCGGCGCCATGTGAACGAGACCGGTGCCCTGCTCGGTGGTGACGAACTCGCCCGGCAGGAACGGCCGCGGCTTCGCGAAGAACCCGCCGAGATGGTGCATCGGGTGACGCGCGACGGTGCCGGCGAGCTCCGAGCCTTTGCCGCGCCAAACGACCCGCACTACCGGACCCGCGCCCAAATCCTTACCGATACGTTCCTTCAGCTCGTCAAGGAGGGGTTCTGCAACCAAGAGCCTTCGGCCGGCCAGTTTCGCATATGCGTCATGCGGATATTGGGGAAGAGCCTGTCCAGGCGACGCGCCAGCAACCTGAACAACGCTCATTACTTCAGCAAGAACGTATTCCACCTCCGGGCCATAGGCCAAAGCCTGGTTGACCGGGATGGTCCAAGGCGTGGTTGTCCAGATCACCGCAGAGGTGCCGGCCAGCATCTCGATCGGGCTCTCGACGATCTCGAAGGCGACGTCGATTTGCGTGGAGACGATGTCCTCATACTCGACCTCGGCTTCGGCGAGGGCGGTCTTCTCGACCGGGCTCCACATGACTGGCTTGGCGCCGCGATAGAGCTGGCCGGTCTCGGCGAACTTGAACAGTTCGGCGAGGATCGTCGTCTCGGCGTCGTACGCCATGGTGAGATAGGGATCGTCCCATTCGCCCTGGACTCCCAGGCGCTGGAACTGCTCGGCCTGAACGGCGACCCATTTCTCGGCATAGGCCCGGCATTCGGCGCGGAACTGCTCCTTGGGGACGCGATCCTTGTCGAGCTTCTTCTTGCGATAGGCCTCCTCGACCTTCCACTCGATCGGAAGGCCGTGGCAGTCCCAGCCGGGCACGTAGGGCGCGTCCTTGCCGAGCAGGGACTGCGAACGCACGACGATGTCCTTCAGGATCTTGTTCATCGCGTGGCCCATGTGGATGTCGCCATTGGCGTAGGGCGGGCCGTCGTGGAGGATGAAGCGCTCGCGCCCGGCGCGGGCGGCGCGGATCTGCTCGTAAAGCTTTTCCCCGGCCCAGCGCGCGAGGATGGCCGGCTCCTTCTGGGCGAGGCCGGCCTTCATCGGGAAATCGGTCTTCGGCAGGAAGACCGTGTCGCGATAGTCTTTTTTGTCGGTGGAATTTTGATCGGACATTGCGAGCGGACTTAGGGGAGGCGCTGCGCTGCGGCAAGCCGGGCGCGGGCCTCGTCGCAGTCGCGGGCCATCTGGTGCTTGAGTGCGTCCAGCGAGTCGAAGCGCGCCTCGTCCCGAAGGAAGGAGATGAGCTCCACCTCGATCGTCTCGCCATAGAGGTCGCCTTCGAACTCGAAGAAATAGGGCTCGAGCAGCTCGCGCGGCGGATCGAAGGTGGGGCGGGTGCCGAGATTGGCGGCGCCGTCGACGATCCGCCCGTCGGGCAGGCGCCCGCGCACCGCATAGACGCCGAAGCGGGGGCGCAGATATTTGCCGAGGGACAGGTTGGCGGTCGGGTAGCCGAGCTCGCGGCCTCTCTTGTCGCCATGCTCGACCACGCCCTCGATCGCGAACGGGCGGGTGAGAAGGCGCGCAGCCGTCTCGCAGTCGCCGGCCTGGAGCGCGTCGCGGATGCGGCTGGACGAGACCGGCTCGCCATCCTCCTCGACCGGGGCGACGGAATCGACCGACATCTGATTGGCGCGGCCGAGGAACTTGAGCGATTCCACGTCGCCGCCGCGACCCTTGCCGAAGGTGAAATCCTCGCCGGTCACGACGCCGGCCGCGCCGATCCGCGAGGCGAGGTGATCGGTGACGAAATCGGGCGCGGTGACGCTCGCCAGCTCCTCGCCGAAATGGAAGACCAGCATCGCGTCCGCGCCGGCCTCGGCGAACAGCCGCTCGCGCTGATCGAGCGTGGTCAGGCGGAAGGGCGGAAGGTCCGGCTTGAAATGGCGGACCGGGTGCGGATCGAAGGTCGCGACCAGCACCGGGCGGCCCTCGGCGCGGGCACGATGGACGGCGCGGGCCACCACCGCCTGGTGACCCTTGTGAAAGCCGTCGAAATTGCCGAGCGCGACGATCCCGCCGCGAAGCCGCTCGGGAACCGCCGAGCCGCCGTCAAGCCGCTCCATGGCCGGCGGCTATAGGGGCGAACGGCCCGGCCCGGAAGAGCGGACCAGAGTGACGAAGCTGAAGCCGTCCCGGTCCTCGCGTCCGGTCTCGGTCCATCCGTCGGCATCAAAGGCCGGAAGGAACGTGTCGCCCTCGTGCGCGCCATGGACCTCGGTGAGCTCGATCCGGTCGGCGACCGGGAGGAAGAGGCGGATGATGTCGGCGCCGCCGATCACCGAGATTTCGGGCTTGTCCGCCAGGCCGAGCGCGGATTCCACGTCGTGGGCCACCTCAGCGCCTTCCGCGCTCCACGACGAATCGCGGGTGAGGACGATATGCTGGCGGCCGGGAAGCAGCCGGCCGAGGCTCTCGAACGTCTTGCGGCCCATCACCATCGAGGTGCCCATGGTCAGCGCCTTGAAGCGCTTGAGGTCGTCGGGAAGGTGCCAGGGGAGGCCGCCATCCTTCCCGATCACGCCGTTCTCGGCGCGGGCGACGACGATGGTGACATGCCGGGTCACATTGATGTCCGGCCGGACAGGTTCGTCGTCCCAGCGAAGGCAGGGACCTGAGTGAGAGTCGGGCTCGGCATCGATGTCGGACGACTTCTCGTCCTGAGATGCCAGCCTTCGCTGGCATGACGCGCCTTGCTCATACGGCGACCGGGGCCGCGATATGCGGGTGGGGGTCGTAGCCGACGATCTCGAAATCCTCGAACGCATATTGGTCGATCGCCGGCGGCTTGCGCTTGATCCTGAGCCTTGGGAGCGGGCGCGGCTCGCGGGTGAGCTGGAGCCGGGCCTGGTCGAGATGGTTCGAATAGAGATGGCAGTCGCCGCCGGTCCAGACGAAGGTGCCCGGCTCGAGGTCGCATTGCTGGGCGAGCATGTGGGTCAGAAGCGCGTAGCTGGCGATGTTGAACGGGACTCCGAGGAAGACGTCGGCGCTACGCTGGTAGAGCTGGAGGTGGAGCTTGCCGCCGGCGACCTGGGTCTGGAACAGGCAGTGGCAGGGCGCCAGCGCCATCTTGGGAAGGTCGGCCGGGTTCCAGGCCGAGACGATCTGGCGCCGTGAGGCGGGATCGCGGCGGATGAGCTGGATCAGCTCCGCGATCTGGTCGATCTCGCGCCCGTCGGGCGCCTGCCAATGGCGCCACTGCTTGCCGTAGACCGGGCCGAGGTCGCCCTGGTCGTCGGCCCATTCGTCCCAGATGCTGACCTTGTTCTCCTTCAGCCAGGCGATGTTGGTCTCGCCGCGCAGGAACCAGAGCAATTCGATCAGGATCGAGCGGATGTGGAGCTTCTTGGTGGTGAGGAGCGGGAAGCCCTTCGAGAGATCAAAGCGCATCTGGTGGCCGAAGACGGAGAGGGTGCCGGTGCCGGTGCGGTCCGCCTGGGGCACGCCCTCGTCGAGGATGCGCCGGAGAAGCTCGTGATAGGGCTGCATCGTCTTTCTATGGCCGGTGCCTGCGCTCATTTCCACTCCATTACGGAGTCCGTTTCGGACTCGGTCGTGCGGGCGCTGCGCGGTCCGGGCTGCCAAACCGAGACCTGTGATCGTCGCAACCGCCCAGGATGCCGCTCGGCTTTTCGGCCCGCGCCTCGCGGAGGCGGACGGGGAGACGGTTGCGGTCGCCTATCTGCTGGATGGGCAGCGGTTCGCTGCGCTCATGATCGTCGCCGGATCGCCCGAGACGATCGATCTTCCGATGCGGCGCATCTTTGCGGAGGCTCTCCGGCTCGATGCCGCCGCGCTCATCCTCGCGCACAATCATCCGAGCGGCGATCCTCGACCGAGTCGGGAGGACATCGAGGCGACGCGGATCCTGGCCTCGATCGGAGACCGGCTCGGCATCCGGCTCCTCGATCACCTGATTTTCGCCGGCGCCAGGACGGGAAGCCTGCGCGGGCTCGGCCTGCTCTAGATCAGGCGTTGCAGGGAGGGATGTCGCCAGGATTGGGCAGGGGCCCGCGCGCCTCGAACTGGGCGAAATAACTGTCGTCGTCGAGCCGCTCGAAGCGGGTGAGGCCGTAGCCGACGGCGGCGAACTCGCAGAGCAGGAGCCTGGGCGGCGTCCCGTGGCGGCTGGTCTCGCGATCGGCGTCGACCACCACCACCCGGCCGTCCCGCTTCAGCGAGCCGCGCAGGTTCCACAGGAACTCCGAAGGCCGGGTGATCTCGTGATACATGTGGATCAGGAAGATGCGGTCGAACGAGGCTTCGGGCAGCAGGGGGTTGTTCGGCTGGCCGAGCTTCAAAGCGACATTGTCGAGCCGCTCGCGCTGAACGCGCTGCCCGAGCGCGGCGATCGTCTCGGGCACGATGTCCTGGGCGAGTACACGGCCGCGCGGGCCGACCAGGGGCGAGAGACGGACCGTATAATAGCCCTCACCCGCACCGATATCGGCAACCGACATTCCCGGGCGAATCTCGGCGAGGTTCATGACCCGCTCGGCCTCGCCGGCGCTGTCGCGGGCATCCTCGTTCAGGTAGCGCGAGCTTTCGATCGGCGCGACGGGACGCTGCGGATCGGGGAAGGTGTTGCTCGTATGCTCCTCGCCGCGGCAGGCGGCGAGCAGGGCGACCAGGCCGAGAAGGACCGGCCTAATCGACATCTTCCACTTCGACCTTCTCGCCGGTGACCCGCTGCGAGAGAGCGGCGGCCATGAACCGGTCGAGTTCGCCGTCGAGCACGTCCGACGGGGCGGTTGAGGTGACGCCGGTGCGCAGGTCCTTCACCAGCTGGTACGGCTGGAGCACGTAGGAGCGGATCTGGTGGCCCCAGCCGATGTCGGTCTTGGTGGCGTTCTGGGCGTTGGCCTCGGCCTCGCGGCGCTGGAGCTCGGCCTCGTAGAGCTTCGCGCGGAGCTGGCTGAAGGCCTCGGCGCGGTTCTTGTGCTGCGAGCGCTGCGACTGGCTCTGGACGACGATTCCGGTCGGAAGGTGGGTGATGCGCACCGCCGAATCGGTGGTGTTGATATGCTGTCCGCCGGCGCCCGAGGCGCGGTAGGTGTCGATCCTCAGCTCGCTCTCGTTGACCTCGATGTCGATATTGTCGTCGACGACCGGATAGACCCAGACCGAGGCGAAGCTGGTGTGGCGACGCGCCGAGCTGTCATACGGGCTGATCCGGACGAGGCGGTGCACCCCGCTTTCGGTCTTGGCATAGCCATAGGCGTTCTCGCCCTTGACCAGCAGGGTCGCGGATTTGATGCCGGCCTGCTCCCCGGCGTGGTGATCGATCATCTCGACCTTCATTCCGCGCCGCTCCGCCCAGCGTGTATACATGCGCTGGAGCATGCCCGCCCAGTCGTTGGATTCGGTGCCGCCGGCACCCGAATTGATTTCGATATAGGTGTCGTTGGCATCGGCCTCACCGGCGAGCAGCGCCTTCACCTTGTCCTGCTCGGCGCGATCGGCGAGCTCGGCGAGCGCGCGGACGCCGTCGTCGACGAGCGATTCGTCGCCTTCGGCCTCGGCCATCTCGATCAGCTCGACCGTGTCGGCGAGGTCCTTCTCGATCGCCCGCGTGGCGCCGATCGCCTCGTCGAGACGACGGCGCTCGCGCATCACCTCCTGCGCCTGCTTGGCATCGTTCCAGAGATCGGGATCCTCGACACGCGCATTGAGCTCGTCGAGCCGGCGCAACGCGCGGTCCCAATCGAGGAAGCGCCGCAGCAAGGCGAGCGCGGCGTTGATCTGATCGGCATAAGCTTGCGCTTCGGCGCGCATGGGGAACTCCGGACGATGTGTTGGAGCGGGCCTAGTAGATGCCCTCTTGCCTTTGCAAGAAGTCGCTGTCGTCCTGCTTGGGTTGGGCGGTCGGCGCAGCGCGCTGGGCGCGCGGGCGAGCCGCGGTGCGCTGCTCCGCAGCCTCCTCGTCGCGGCGCGCCGTCCGCCGCGGCTCGCTCTCCGGCCGGAACGCTTCCCAGATCACCCCGGCGCGCGGATCGGAGCTGCTCGGCCAGGTGCCGAACACGCGCTCGCCCGAGCGACGGTCGATCCGCACCATCCGAATGCCCGCAGGCGCACGGAACGGCATGACCGGCATGCCTTCGAAGGCGGTCCGGGCGAACTGCAGGAAGATCGGTGCGGCGAGCGTGCCGCCCTGGGCGTAGCCGCCCATCGGACGCGGCTGATCGAAGCCCATATAGACGCCGGCGACGATGTCGGCGGAGCCGCCCACGAACCAGACGTTGGTCGGGCCGGTCGAGGTCCCGGTCTTGCCGAAGAGCGGACGGTTGAGCTGACGCAGGCTGGTCGCGGTGCCCCGCTCGACCACGCCGGTGAGCATGTGGACGAGCTGGAAGGCCGTCATGGGGTCCATCAGCTGGCGGGTCCGAAGGGGCGGGCGCGGCATCGGGCGGCCGTCCCAGGTCTCGGCGTTGCAGCCTTCCATGAGCTGGCAGCGATTGTCGGTGCGATAGATGACCCGGCCGCTCCGGTCCTGGACGTAATCGACCAGGGTCGGCCGAAGCTCGCGGCCCTGGTTGGCGAGCATCGCGAAGGCGTTGGTCATGCGTAGAACTGTCGTGTCGCTCGCGCCGAGGGCGTTGGCGAGATAGGGCTCGACCTCGCCGACGCCCATCCGGCGCGCGACCCGGCTGACCTGGTCCATGCCGACCTGGCTGGCGGCGCGGACGGTCATCAGGTTGCGCGATTGCTCGAGCCCCCAGCGCATCGTCTGCGGTCCCGCACCGGCGCTTCCGCCGAAATTCCGGAAGCACTTCTCCCCAAGACCCGCGCCCTGCCAGACGCAGAACGGACCGTCGACGATGAGGGTCGCGGGGGTCATGCCGTTCTCAAGCGCCGCTGCGTAGACGAAGGGCTTGAAGGTGGAGCCTGGCTGGCGCTGGGCCTGCGTCGCGCGGTTGAAGGAATCGCGGCCGCTATTGTCCCAGCCGCCTTGCATCGCGAGCACGCGCCCGGTGGCGACTTCCTCGGCGACGAAGCCGCCACTGACTTCGGGGATCGAGCGCAAGGCGTAAACGTCGCCCTCGCGCTCGACCGCGACAATCATGCCCGGGCGAAGAGCCGCGAAGGCAGGCGTTGCGGTCCCGCGCTGGGGCATGGCGGCGCCCGAGGCGGGGAGGGTTCCAGTGGTTCCGTCGGTCAGCCCGATCGTGACGCTTCCCGGGTTGCGCGAGAGAATGACGGCCGAGCGCCAATCGGGGTCGCCGACGCCGAAATTAGCCGCTGCAAGGCGTGCACGCCAATCGCCGCCAATCTCGATCGACAGCCCCGGATCGCGCCACCCGCGGTTGCGGTCGTAGCGCGCAAGGCCGTCGCGCAGCGCGGTCGCCGCGGCGTCCTGCATCTCGACGTCGAGCGAGGTGCGGATCCAGAGGCCGCCCGTATAAACTCCGTTCTCGCCGCGCTCGGTCTCCTGGCCGAAGCGCCCGATCAGCTGGCGGCGAACCTCCTCGACGAAATAGCCGCCGATATTGCGCACGTTCTGGCCGGAGCCTGAGCGGATGATGCCGAGCGGCTGGGCCTGTGCGCGCGCGCGCTGTTCGGCGGTGATGAAGCCGTTGCGCTGCATCTCCGAGAGGACCCAGTTGCGGCGCTGGAGCGCCTGCTCGGCATGGCGCTCGGGCGTGTAGTTGCTCGGCGCCTTGGGCAGGATGGCGAGATAGGCGAATTCGTGAAGATCGAGATCCGCGACGTCCTTGTCGAAATAGGCGCGCGCGGCGGCCTGGACGCCATAGGCATTCCGGCCGAGGAAGATCTGGTTGAGGTAGAGCTCGAGGATCTGCTCCTTCTCCAGCACCGATTCGATGCGCCAGGCGAGAAAGAATTCGCGGATCTTGCGGCTGACCGAATATTCGTCGCCGAGCAGGAGGTTCTTGGCGACCTGCTGGGTGATTGTGGAGCCGCCGCGGGCGCGCTCGCCGCTGCCGGCCTTCAGCGCATAATCGAAGATCGCGCCGACGAAGCCCGGATAGTCGATGCCGCCGTGGCTGAAGAAGGTCCGGTCCTCCGCCGCGAGGAAGGCGTTGACCAAGTCACGCGGGAATTCCTCATATTGGAGCTCGACCCGCCGTTCGCGCGCGAAGCTGTGCACCGGCGCGCCGTCGATGTCCCGGACATAGGAGGGAAGGGGCGGCTCGTAGCTGAGCAGCGAGCTCGCGGACGGGAGGTCGCGGGCGAAGATCAGGAAGAGCAGAGCGAGGATGATGAACGGGCTGGCGAGGAGGGCAAGGAGGGCCTTGGCCCACCAGGGGCGCAGCGCGCGCTTGATGAACCGCCACGCCGAGCCGGCATGGCGGGCGATCGTCCCGCCTGCGTCGCGATAGAGGGTGATGCGGCCCGTATTCGTCTCAGCGGTCATTCGGGCAAGGCTCTAGCGGATCGTGGGGGTGGGGTGAAGGCGAACGCGGCAGG
The DNA here is from genome assembly GCA_023390415.1 of Pseudomonadota bacterium. Taxonomy (GTDB): domain Bacteria; phylum Pseudomonadota; class Alphaproteobacteria; order Sphingomonadales; family Sphingomonadaceae; genus Allosphingosinicella. The sequence continues at coordinate 35,652 of JAEWCW010000172.1, forward strand.
CGGAGCGGAGGATTTCCGCCCCGCCTGCCAATTCGTCACGCGCCGAAGGTGCGCTGCCACCAGCCCCGGCGCGGCTCGCCCGCAGGCTCGTCCGCATTTGCGGCATCGGGCGCCGGATCGGCCGGCTGGGCCGGAACGGGTTCGGCAGAAGCATCGGCCACCGGCGCTGCTGCAGCGTCGGCCTTCTTGCGTCGGCGCGCGGGCTTGGCCGCGGGCGTGACGTCGTTGGCCGCTTCCGGTGCAGGCTCGGACGGAGCTTCTGCCGCAGGCGCCTCCTCGGCGGCAGGTTCGACCGCCTTCTTGCGTCGGCCGGCACGCGAGCGCTTGGCGGGCTCCTTGGCTTCGGGCTCGACTTCGGCGGGCGCCGCTTCCGCGGGCGCTTCGACGGCCTCGGCTGCGGCGACGGCTTCGACCGGGGTTTCCTCGGCCGGCTCAGCCTCGCGGCGGGCGCGCGGACGGCGGCGACTGCGCTTCGGCTTTTCGTCGTCGGCCGGTGTCTCGGTCGGCTCGGCCTCGGTCGAGGGCTCGGCATCGACAGGGGCGGGGGCATCGGCGACGGCTTCGACCATCTCCTCACCCTCTTCGCGAGTCACTTCGCCCTCGGCCTCACCCTCGCCACGCTCGCGGCGGCGGCCGCCGCGGCGACCCCGGCGGCGGCGCTTGCGTCCGCCTTCGCGGCCTTCGCGCTCCTCGCGAT
>JAEWCW010000191.1 GCA_023390415.1 Pseudomonadota bacterium
GCGCGGCTGCTCTTCTGGAGCGGCCTGTGCTTCATCCTGCTCGCCGCCAACAATTTCCTGGTGATCGTCGACATGCTCCTGATCGAGAGCATCGACTTCCGGCTCTACCGGATCCTGCTGTCGCTCGCGGCGGTGGCGGTGCTGCTGTTCGGGCTGGTCTGGCCCCGGGAGGAACGCGAATGACCTACGCCTTCCTCTCCGGCGCGGTCACCTTCGGCTTCATCGTCGCCGGTCTCTATTTCCTGCGCTTCTGGCGGGATTCGCGCGACGGCCTGTTCCTCGCCTTCGCCCTCGCCTTCTGGCTGCTCGGGCTCAACCAGGCGCTGCTCGCGCTCACCGACATTCCGTTCGAGGAGCGCAGCTGGCTCTACCTGCTCCGGCTCGCCGCCTTCGCGCTGATCATCTGGGCGATCGTCCATAAGAATCGCCGCTGAGGCGCGGCCCGCGCACCGTCCGCCAAAGGCCCAGGGCAACCAGCACCGCCGCCGATGCGATCGAGGCCCAGAGCAGGGCGCCCCGCACCTCCGCGCTCCAGTCCGCCCATAGCAAGGCGGCGGTCACCGCGGCCCAGAAGATCGTCAGGATCGGGAGCGCAGCGCCATAGTCGCGCACCCGGAACGGGTGGACGAAGGTGACGGAGGTGAAGGAGGAGAGCGCGAGGACGGCGACCACCACCGCGCCAACCTCGGGCGAGGTTCCGGTCACCCAGAGGTAGAAGGCGACCAGGTTCCACAGGGACGGAAAACCGCGAAAATAATTGTCCTCGGTCTTCATGTCGCCGCGCGCGAACAGGTAGAGCGACGAATATTGGATGAGGACGAGCAGCGGCAGCGCCCAGTCCGGCGGCACCAGCTCGGCGCGCCAGATGAACAGGCTCGGCACGAAGACGTAGGTGAGATAGTCGACGATCAGATCGAGCGCGTCGCCATCTATTCCGGGAGTCCGCGCCTTGACGTGCGCGGCGCGCGCGAGCGTACCGTCGATGCCGTCCACGGCCAGCGCGCAGACCAGCCAGACCAGGCACAGCCGGAATTCGTCCTGCCACAGCGCCATCAGCGCCAGCAGGGCGAAGACGGCGCTGCTCGCGGTCAGGGCGTGCACGCCCCAGGCCGCCGCGCGCGCGCCTGCGCCTCCAGTCTCGATGGGCGGGTCCGCTCTCATAACCTGACAACCGTCGCGCATCCGCGTGGTTGCTTCAAGCTAGCGATAGGCGAGCTCGTAGAGGCGGACGGCGATATGGTTGCGTACGTCGACCTGATCGATCGTGTAGCGCAGACCGACGGGCATGCAGCCGCTCAGCGTGTCGCCGAAGCCGAGAAAGGCGTCGCGGTGCGCAGGTCCGACGCGATCCACCTCCAGCAAGGCTGCCGCGCGGGCCGGCTGGGCATCCGCAATGCAGCGGGCATAAGCGGCGACGAAGGCCCGCCCGTCTGCCACCTGAGGTCGCACGGGTGCGGCAGCGGGCATCGCGCGGAGGCGCGACATTGCGTTCGGATCCTGTTCGAGCAGCGCCTCGGCAACGCCGCCGCGAAATTCCCCGACGCGCATGCTCAGCGTATTGAGACGGCGATCGACGCAGCCTCGCCGGCTCGTCGCCATTGCGCGGGCGATCCGCCGCTCCTGCGGACTGTCGATTCCCGTCGCCATCAACGCCCGCGCCTGCCCGGGAAGCTGACGCGCGGCGCAAGCGCCGAACTCGGCGACCAGCGGCGCATGTGGGACGAGTTGCGCACGCTGGATATTCTGGGCGACGGCCTGAGGCGCGGCCACTGCCGTCGCGGCGGAAACGAGGAGCACCAATCGGATCATGCAATTCCCCCTTCGAATCCAGGAAGATTGCGCGGCCGACGCCAAGCTGTCCACGACTTTCGGCACCAAATCGGCGCGAATTACCACGCCGATCCAGTAGGTTGCTTAGAACAGCCGATCAGTTCGGCATGTCCTCCTCGTCATTGTCCAACTCCTCGTAGATGACGTAGGCGCCGACGATGGCGAGGCCGATGATGGCGATCCCGAGCGGGCCGCCGCCCATCAGGTTGCGCCGGTTCTCGCGGCCCGTCACCGGCATGTCGGCGACGAACAGGGTCGGCTGGCGCTCGCCCAGCAGCCGGAGTTCAAGCGTGTTGACCGACGAGCTGCGAAGCTGGCGACCGGTGAAATCCCGATATTCCTGGTGCATCCCGGCCCTCAGGCCGGCTTGGGCGCGCCCCGAGCGCTCGCCCCCAAACGGCACCGAGAAATAGACCCCCGCGCTCGCGCCGCTGCGGCGCTCGGCGGACGATTCCGGCCCATTGAGATCGGCGGCTGCGCAGGGCGCGGCGACCATGGCGACGGAACCAGCAAAAGCCAAAGCACGTGCGAACATCTCACGCCTCCTGTTTTCGTCTTTCGGTGGACCGAGCCTGCGCCTCGCTTGGGATGCGATCAAGCGGCAAGGCGGGGCTGGACGCATCGGGCCGTCGCCCCGTTGCCCGCGCGCAACGGTAGCCGCGCCGACCCCTGTGGAGGAAGACCGCAGCTTGAAATGTGCGCGCGCCCCTGCACATGGCACCGACCAATGACTCCCGATCTCGCAATCCTCTACGAGCACCCTTTGTGGTTCGAGCCGCTCTTCGCCGCGCTCGACCGCCGCGGTGTCTCCTACGCCCGAATCCGGCTCGACGATCACAGCTTCGATCCCGCGCGCAGCGCGCCGCCGGCGCCGGTCATCTTCAGCCGGGTCGCCATGTCGGGCTTCCTGCGCGAGCCCGATCACGGCATCTTCTATGCCGCCGCACTGCTCGACGGCTGGCGTCAGCAGGGGGCAAGCCTGATCAACGGCGACGCGCTCGCGATCGACAGCTCGAAGGCGCGCCAGCTCTCGCTGATCGCAAGCCTCGGCTACAAGGCGCCCGAGACCAGGGTCGTCCACCGCGCCCGCGATCTGGTGGCGGCAGCGGACGGCCTCGCCTGGCCGTTGCTGGTCAAGGCGAATATCGGCGGCGCCGGCGCCGGAATCGTCCGCTACGACACGCTCGATCAGCTCGCCGCTGGCCCCCACCCCGACAGCATCGACAAGGTGCTCCTGCTCCAGGAATATGCCCCAGCCCGCGACGGAAAGATCACGCGCGTCGAGACGCTCGGCGGCAAGTTCCTCTACGCGATCGACATCGAGAGCGACGGCGGCTTCGACCTCTGCCCGGCCGACGCCTGCGTCGCCACTCCGGGCCGCGCCGCCGTGCGGATGACTGCCACGACCCCGCTGCCCGAGGTGATCGAGGCGGCCGAGAAGATCGCGCAGGCGGCGAAGCTGGATGTCGGCGGAGTCGAATATCTGATCGACGATCGCGACGGCGCGGTGCTCTTCTACGATATCAACGCCTTGTCCAACTTCGTCGCCCGACCGCTCGACGTGCTCGGCTGGGACCCGCACGAGAAGCTGGTCGACCTGATCGAGGCGCGAATCGCCGAAAGGAAGGCTCAGTGAGATACGGTTACTGGATGCCGGTGTTCGGCGGCTGGCTGCGCAACGTCCCCGACGAGGGCATGGCGGCGAGCTGGGACTATGTCCGGCGCCTGACCCAGCGTTCGGAAGAGACCGGCTGGGATCTTTCGCTGATCGCCGAGCTCAACCTCAACGACATCAAGGGCGTCGAAGCGCCGGCGCTCGACGCATGGTCGACGGCCGCGGCGCTGGCCGCGGTCACATCGTCGATCGAACTGATGGTCGCGGTCCGTCCCAATTTCCACCAGCCGGCCCTGTTCGCCAAGCAGGCTGCGAACATCGACAACATCTCGAACGGCCGGCTCGCGCTCAACGTCGTCTCCTCCTGGTGGGCCGACGAGGCGACCCAATATGGCCTCCAGTTCGACCAGCATGACGACCGCTACGCCCGGACCAGCGAGTGGCTCGACGTCGTCGACGGCCTGTGGAGCGAGAAGCGCTTCACCTATGAGGGCGAGCGCTACAGGCTGAAGGACGCGATCTGCGAGCCGAAGCCGGTGCGCCAGCCGCGCCCGACCATCTATGCCGGCGGCGAGAGCGAGGCCGCGAAGACGATGATCGCCAACCAGTGCGACGCCTATGTGATGCACGGCGATCCGGTCTCCGCGATCGCGCCCAAGATCGCCGACATGGCGGCCCGGCGCGAGGCCGCCGGCGGCGCGCCGATGCACTATGGAATGGCCGCCTATGCGATCGTCCGCGACAGCGAGGCGGAGGCGCATAGGGAGCTGGAGCGGATCACGGCCTTGCCCCCGGTGCCGCCCAAGGGCTTCGACAATTTCGAGCAATGGCTTTCGGGCACCGAGCTCGAGCGCGAGCTGAAGCTCCAGGAATATTCGGTCTCCAACCGCGGCCTCAGGCCCAATCTGGTCGGAACGCCCGAGCAGCTGCAGGAGCGGATCGCCGAATATGAGGATGCCGGCCTCGACCTCCTCCTCCTGCAGATGAGCCCGCAGGCCGAGGAGATGGACCGCTTCGCCGAGCAGGTGATCGCACCCGCGCGGCGCGCAAAAGCGGCCTAGTCGCGGCGGCGGTTCAGGGCGACGATTGCCTCGTCGACTCGCTGGCTCTGGGACTTGGGGACGATCAGCACGGCCCGCTCGGTGGCGACGACGATCAGATCCTCGACTCCGATCGCCGCGATCACCGGCCCTTCGGAGCGGATGAGCGAGCCCCTGGCGTCGACCGCGACGACATCGCCGACAAGGACGTTGCCGTCATCGTCCTTAGTCGAGACGCCGTGAAGCGCCTCCCAGGAGCCGATGTCCGACCAGCCGAAGGAAGCGGGTAGCACCGCCACCCGGTCGTGGAGCTCCATGACGGCGCGGTCGATCGACTTGCTGGGCGTGCGCTCGAAGGCTTCCGGGTCGGGCACGATCCGGCCGTCGTCAGGGCGCAGGCTCCCCTCCACCGCGGCGGTGATCTCCGGCGCATGGCTGCGCAGCGCCTCCAGGAAGGAGTCGGCGCGCATCAGGAACATGCCGGCGTTCCAGAGCCAGCCGTCCTCCACATAGGTCTCGGCGGTCGCCCGGTCGGGCTTCTCCACGAAGGCCGCGGCGCGGCGGGCGGCGCCGGCCACGGGCTCGCCCGCGCGGATATAGCCGTAGCCGGTCTCGGGCCGGTCCGGCTCCATCCCGAAAGTCACCAGCCAGCCGTCCTCTGCCGCCGGCCGCGCCGCTTCGACCGCCGCCCGAAACGCTTGCGGATCGGCGACCGCATGGTCGCTTGGAAGAACGAGGAGCAGGGCATCGGGCGCCGCCAGGGCGGCGAGCGCCACCGCGGGGGCCGTGTTGCGCGGCGCCGGTTCGAGGATGGTGAGCGCCGCATCGACGCGGGCGAGCTCCTCCTCCTGCCCCGCCGCACCGACCAGGATCGGCCGCTCGAAGCCCCCGCCCGCGACCCGCAAAGCCGTCTCCTCGAGCAGGCTCTTCTCCCCGGTCAGGGCCAGGAACTGCTTCGGGCGGCCGAGCCGGGACAAGGGCCAGAGGCGCATTCCGCTGCCCCCGGAAAGGATGACTGGGGTGATCGGCCGCGCCTCGCTCATCGCGGCAGCTTAGCAGAGCAAGGAGCGTGCGCCAGTCCGCCGCCCCGGACGCGATGCTCAACGCCCCCTTCACTCTTTGTTTGTCAAATAATGCGACACCGGCCCCGTGTCGGAGAAGCTTACACTCGGGCTTGAGCGCCAGAGGCGCGGCCGCATGCGGGGGCGCGTGCGGTGATCCGGCTGTTCAAACATTATGTGCCCTACGCGGTTCTCCTGCTCGGCGCGATCGACTTCGCCTTGCTCTTCTCTGCGGCGGAAGCCGGCTGGCTGATCCGCCTGTGGCAGCTCGGCGACGAGGTCGTCCCGCATGCTAGCCGCCTCCCCAATATCGCGGCCTTCGCCGCGACTCTCCAGCTCGTCTTGCTCGCCACCGGCTATTACCGGCCCGAGGCGCTGCTTTCTCTCCGTATCGCCACCGCCCGGCTGCTCGTGGCGATCACGCTCGGAATCCTCGTCCTCTCCCTCATTTTCTTCCTCTTCCCGCCGATCACCTTCTGGCGCTCGAACCTGCTCTACGCCACCGGGGTCGGGATCGTCGGCCTCGCGGCCGCACGGACCCTCTTCGCCCGCCTGATCGGCAACGAGGCGCTGAAGCGACGCGTGCTCGTGCTCGGCGCCAGCGGCCGCGCGGCGCGGATCGAGGCGCTCGCCAAGCGCGAGGGCGCGAGCTTCAGGGTGGTCGGCTATGTCGCGATGAACGACGGCCCGATCGCGGTCCGCTCGGCGGTCAATCGCGCCGACATCGCCAACCTTTCCGACTACCTCGTCCGCATCGGGGCAAGCGAGGTCGTGCTCGCGCTCGAGGAGCGCCGCAACGCCCTTCCGCTCGCCGACCTGCTTCGCGCCAAGACGACGGGCGTCGAGATCGCCGACCTCTCCTCCTTCCTGGAGCGCGAGACCGGGCGGGTCGATCTCGACAGCCTCAACCCCTCCTGGCTGATCTTCTCCGACGGCTTCTCGGCCGGCCGCCGCCTGTCGAGCGTGGCGAAGCGAATCTTCGACATCCTCGCCAGCCTCGTCCTCCTCCTCCTCACCTGGCCCCTGATCGCCCTGACCGCCCTGATCGTGAAGCTCGAAAGCCGCGGCCCCGCCTTCTTCAGGCAGCGCCGGATCGGGCTCTACGGCGTTCCGTTCGAAATCCTGAAGCTGCGCTCGATGCGCGAGGATGCCGAGGTCGGCGGAAAGGCGGTCTGGGCGCAGAAGGACGATCCGCGGGTCACGCGGGTCGGCGCGATCATCCGCAAGCTCCGCATCGACGAGCTTCCCCAGGCCTGGAGCGTGCTGAAGGGCGAGATGAGCTTCGTGGGCCCGCGCCCGGAGCGGCCCCAGTTCGTCGCCGATCTTGAGGCGCGCCTGCCTTATTATGCCGAGCGCCACATGGTGAAGCCAGGCATCACCGGCTGGGCGCAGATCAATTATCCCTATGGCGCGTCGGTCGAGGACAGCCGCCAGAAGCTCGAATACGACCTCTATTACGCGAAGAATTATTCGCCGCTCCTAGATGTCCTGATCCTGCTCCAGACGGCGCGCGTGATCCTCTGGCCGGAGGGGGCGCGCTGATGATCGCTCTGGTCGGCCTCTGGGCATTCATCATCGCGGGCGCGGCCTATGCGGCGCTAGCGACGTGGCAGCTGCGCGCATGGAAGGGGGATCACCGAAACCGCACGCTGATCGCGGCCTTCGCGATGGTCGCGCTCTGGTCGGTCTCGGCCGCCACCTTCGGCACCCAGCATCTGTTCGCCCATTTCGCGGAGAGCGCGCGCAACCTCGCCTTCCTCTCCTTCATGTACGGCCTCGTCCACGATGCCGCGCAGGACCACCGCCAGCGCGCCGTGAAGGCGGTCTATGCGGCGGTCGGCGGCGTGATCGGGCTGCAGATCGTCATCGCCGGCGTGATGGAGGAGTTCGAGGCAGCGCCGCCGGTGCTCGCGGCGCTCAGCTCCACCTTCCACATCATCGGCCTCACCATCGCTGCCGGCGCGCTCGTCCTGGTCCACAACTTCTACGGCCAGGCGTCCGCCGACAGCCGCCGCGCGATCCAGCTTCCGGCGATCGCGATGGCCGCGATGTGGGCCTACGATCTTCATCTCTATACCAGCGCCTATCTCACACACGGCCGGGTCGGTTATCTGTTCGAGATGCGCGGCGCGGTGCTGGTGCTGATCGCGCCCCTCTTCGCGCTCGCCAGTCACCGGACCAACGACTGGAAGGTCCAGCTCTCGCGTGCCGCGACCTTCCAGTCGCTCTCTGTGCTCGCAATCCTCGCCTATCTGATCGTGATGATGTCGGCGACGCGGGCGCTCGAGCTGGTCGGAGGCGATTGGGCGGTGCCCGGCCAGGCGGCGATCATCCTCGTCATGACGGCAGTGAGCCTGGCGCTGCTTCCTTCGAAGCGTGCCCGTGCCTGGCTTCGGGTGACGATCACCAAGCATTTCTTCGAGCATCGCTACGATTATCGCAGCGAGTGGCTGCGCTTCACGCACACGATCGGCCGCGGCGGCGGCGAGGACCCGGCGCCGCTCGACCAGCGGGTGATCAAGGCGCTCGCCGACATTGCCGGCGCGCCCGGCGGACTGCTTCTTCTCGCGGACGAGCATGGACGCCTCGCTCCCAGTGCGTGCTGGAACTGGGACCCGCCGATTGAGCCGAGTCGCGACGATGACGGGAGCTTCGCAGCGTTGCTCGCGGAAACGGCCTATGTCGTCGATTTCAGCCGGGTGTCCGATGCCGTCAGGCATGGCGAGCGCAGCGCCGCCATCCCCGCCTGGATCGCGCGTCTGCCCGATCTGTGGGCGGGCGTGCCGCTGATCCATGGCGGCCGTCTGGTCGGCCTTGCCCTCCTTGCCCATGCGCCGGTTCGCCGCCCCCTCGACTGGGAGGATTTCGACCTGTTCCGAACCGCCGGAATCCAGGCGGCCTCCTATCTGGCCGAGGCGCAGAGCCATCAGGCGCTCGCCGACGCCCAGCGCTTCGACGAGTTCAACCGGCGCTTCGCCTTCATCATGCACGACATCAAGAATCTGGTGTCGCAGCTGAGCCTGGTCGCGCGCAACGCCGAGCGCCATGCCGGCAATCCCGAATTCCGCGCCGACATGATCGCAACCCTGCAGAGCTCGGTGAGAAAGATGAACGAGCTTCTCGCCCGCCTCTCCGACGGCAACCGCCGCGATGCAGAGGCGCCGCGGCCCACCCAGATCAAGCTGGTCGCCGCCGCCGTCGCCGAGGGCAAGAGGTCGCACGCTGCAGTGACGGTCGAGGGCGATGGGCGGCTGACGGCTGTGGCCGATGCGGGCCGGCTGGAACAGGCGCTCGGCCATCTTGTCCAGAACGCGATCGATGCCAGCCCTGCGGGCGCGCCGATACGGGTGCACGTCGGCCGGATCGGCGACGAGGCGGCGATCGAGGTGATCGATCAGGGGACCGGCATGTCCCCCGACTTCATCCGCACCCGCCTGTTCCAGGCCTTCGCCTCGACCAAGGAATCGGGCTTCGGCGTCGGCGCCTTCGAGGCGCGCGCGCTGATCGCCTCGATGGACGGCCGGATCGAGGTCGAGAGCCGCGTCGGCGAAGGCTCCCGCTTCACCATCTTTCTTCCCCTGGGCGCGAAATCGGGCGCCCTCCAGCTCGAACGGATGCGCGCATGAGTGCCGAAGCCAAGCCCAAACTGCTGATCGTCGAGGACGACGAGGGCCTCCAGCGCCAGCTGAAATGGGCTTATGACGATTATGAGGTGCTGATCGCCTCGGACCGCAAGTCGGCGATCGACCTCGTCCGCGCCGAGGAGCCGCCGGTGGTGACCCTCGACCTCGGCCTTCCGCCCGATCCGGACGGCGTGACCGAGGGTTTCGCGACGCTGGAGGAAATCCTTCGGCTCAAGCCCGAGACCAAGGTGATCGTCGCCTCGGGCCACGGCGCTCGGGAGAGCGCGCTTCGGGCGATCGCGTCCGGCGCCTATGATTTCTACCAGAAGCCCGTCGATATCGATCAGCTCGGCCTGATCGTCCGCCGCGCCTTCCAGCTTCACGGGATCGAGACCGAGAACCGCCGGCTCGAGAGCGCGATCGGGGTCGACCGGCGCGTGCTCGGAACGATGATCACAGCCGCGCCCGAAATGCTGAAGGTGGCCCGGACGATCGAGCGGGTCGCGAACACGGACGTCTCGGTGATGCTTCTGGGCGCCAGCGGCACCGGCAAGGAGCTGCTCGCCAAGGGGTTGCACGAGGCCAGCCGCCGCGCCGGCGGCGCCTTCGTCGCGATCAACTGCGCGGCGATCCCCGAGAACCTGCTCGAGGCGGAATTGTTCGGCTACGAGAAGGGCGCCTTCACCGGCGCGATCAAGACCACCGAGGGCAAGATCGAGCTCGCCCATGGCGGCACCCTGTTCCTCGACGAGGTCGGCGACATCCCGCTTCCGCTGCAGGTGAAATTGCTGCGCTTCATCCAGGAACGGGTGATCGAGCGGATCGGCGGCCGCAAGGGCATCGCGGTCGACACACGCATCGTCTGCGCGACCCATCAGGACCTGCCGGCGATGATTCAGGCCGGCACCTTCCGCGAGGATCTCTATTACCGGCTCGCCGAGATCGTGGTCCGTATTCCGACCCTGGCGGAGCGCCACGGCGACGCGACTCTGATCGCCAAGCATTTCCTCCACCTCTTCTCGCGCGAGATGAACCCCAACGTGAAGGGATTCGCGCCCGGCGCGCTCGACGCGATCAACGACTGGCGCTGGCCGGGCAACGTCCGCGAGCTCGAGAATAGGATGAAGCGGGCGGTGATCATGGCCGACGGCAAGCTGATCACCGCCGAGGATCTCGATCTCGCACCCTTGGGCGACGGCTCGGCGCTGCCGATCAACCTCAAGGCGGCGCGCGAGGAGGCGGACCGCCGGGTGATCCGCCAGGCGCTCGCCCGCACCGAGAGCAATATCTCGGGCGCGGCCAAGCTTCTCGGGATCAGCCGGCCGACCCTTTACGACCTGCTGAAGCAATACGGCCTGCAGCCGTGAACGCGCTCGGGCGCCTGCTGATCGCGAGCCTGCTCGCGGCGGGCGCCCTCGGCGCGGCCGAGCCCGCCGGCCTCGGCGCAGCGCGCGCCTATCTCGGGCGGGGCGACGGGATCGCGGCCGAGGAAGCACTCCGCCGCGCGCGCCAGGGCGGCGTCCCGGAAGCGGAGACCCGCCACCTCCTCGCCCACGCCCTGCTGATCCAGGGCGAGAACCAGCGCGCCGCAGCCGAGGCCGAGGCCTCCGCCCCTTCCCATGCCGCCTATGGCGCACGCATCGCCGGCCGCGCCTATCTCGCGATGAACGATCCCGAGCGCGCCGCGGAGGCCTTCGAGCGCGCGCTTCGCGCGGGACCCCGGGACTCGCAGGTCTGGACCGACGTCGCCCGCTTCCGCCGCCAGATGGGCGACCTTGCCGGCGCGATCGAGGGTGCGGACCGGGCCGCTTCGTTCGACCCGCGCAATGCCGAGGCGCTGACTCTTCGCGGCGAGCTCACCCGCGGCCAGTACGGCCTCGCCGCCGCCATTCCCTGGTTCGACCGCGCGCTGGCGATCGACCCGGACAACGTCATCGCCCTCCTGGAGCGCGCGGCGACGCTCGGCGACGTCGGGCGCACCGTCGAGATGCTGCGCGACACGCGCCGGGTGCTCGAGCTCTCGCCAGGCCACCCGATGGCCTATTACCTCCAGGCGATGCTGGCGGCCCGAGCGCGCGACTATGAGCTTGCCGGGACCCTGTGGCGCCTGACCGAAGGTCGGCTGGATTCGACTCCAGCGGGCATGCTCCTGGCGAGCGCGATCGACTATGGGATTGGCAATCCCGGCGCGGCCGCCGACCGGCTCGAGCGGCTGGTCGAGCGCCAGCCCGGCAACCGCAAGGCGCGCCGCCTGCTCGCCGCCGCCCATTGGAGCGCGGGCGACGCCCATGGGACGATCGCGGCGCTACGCCCCGTCGCCGACCGGCAGGACGCCGACAGCTACAG
>JAEWCW010000212.1 GCA_023390415.1 Pseudomonadota bacterium
GTGCCGCCCGCCTCGAGCCGCGCCGCGCCGCCGACACGCACGTCGCCGCCATTGACGGCGGACAGGATGGCATTGCCGCCACGTCCGGGGCCGCCGGCCACAAGTCCGGCCGCCTGGCCGTCGGCACCGGTCCCGCTCGCGACCAGATCCACGTCGCCGCCGATGGCGATGCTGCCCTGGTCCGCAGTCACGCGCGATTCGCCGGCGCGGGCGAAGCCGGGGAGGCCGATTGCGCTGAATCCGCCGGTCGCCGAGCTGTCGACGACGGCATTGCCGGCAATCTCCACCCGGCCGCCGAAGCGGGCGAGGATCTCCGCCGTGCCGCCGGTGATGTCGGGCATATTGTCGAAGATCACCGGATCGGTGTTCGCGGCCGAGAGGAAGACATTGCCCTCGACGCGAGTCAGCCAATCCGTCTCGGCGCCAAGCGTCACCTGCTGGAAGGCCGAGAGGCGCACGTCCTGATCGAAGCGCAGCAGGCCGGCACCGCTATTGCCCGCCACGATCGCGGTCCGCGCTTGGCCGACCACGTCCGAGGTCCAGCGCCCGCCGGTGATCCGGATGTTCGCCTCGCCTGGCTCCGCCGGCGCGCGTTCGACCTGGCCATTGGCGACATTGTGACCCGCCGAAAGCACGATCACGCCATTCTCGATCGTCGCATCCGCCGCCGGTGCGAAACCGACCGCGCCGGAGAGCAGCAAAGTGATCGGGTTCTGCCCGGTCGCGACCATGTAGATTCCGTGCGGATCGGCGATGCCCTGGCTCGCGGGGCCCGTCGTCTGGCCGGTATGGACGATCGGGGTGGCGGCCCGGCTCCCGGCGAGGATCTGGATGTCGAACAGGCCCTGGTCGATGGTGAGGTTGACCGCTTCGGCGCCGACATAGGCTGCCGCGCCGTTGACGTTGACGAAGCCTCCATGGACGATCCGCGGCGCAGCGAACGCAACCCAGCTGCCCTCCCGCGCGGCCATGACGGTCGACCCGGGCGACGTCTCGATGGCAGAATTGGGGAACTGACCGCCGCTGCTGAGCCGGACCCTGCCGCCCACGAACCAGTCGCCATTGGGCGCGGCCGACGGGTTGAGCGTGGTGAGCAGCAGGTTGCCGACATCGAAGGAGGCGTTGGGACCGAGGATGATGCCGGCCGGACTGTAGAAGGCGACGGTGCCGCCGGGGACCAGCGTGCCACCCGCGTCCAGCACCTGGCTGATCACCCGCCCATCGAACAGCATCCGGCTGGTGCCGACTGGCACGATCCGATTGAGAACCGCATAATCGAGGCCAGGGACATTGCTCAGATATTGAGCGGTTGCGCCGGCGGGCAGAAAGACGATCGGGTCCGGCTGCGGCGGCAGCAAGCTCGTATTCCAGTTGATGATCGCGGACGGCGACTTCACCGCGATCCGGTCGAACCCGGGAGTGCGGGTGATAGTGACGCTGCCCGCGACCACATTGGGATCTGCATTGAACGCCTGGCCGAAGGCCGGGCCGGCGGCGAGCGCCGCGGCGGCGCAGGTGACGAGGAGGCGAAGATCGGCTCTCATCTGAGGCTCCATGGCCACAAGCGGGTGGTGAACGTGACCAGGACTCGCGGATCGGGCCGCGCCGCCTGAAGTCCGGCGCGATTGAGCGGCACGGCGACCGCGACGTCGATCCGGGCGCGATCTCCCCAGGCGCCGCGAACCCCGCCGCCGACCGAGCTCAGTTCGTCCCGGGCCGCCCCGAGCTGGAACAGGTCCTCGTTCCAGACGAAGGCATGGTCGTAGAAGACGTAAGGCTGGACCGCGAAGCCGTCCGGCCGGCGCGGCGCGGCGCGCCCGAAGCGAAGCTCGGTCTGGAAGCCGATCCCGCTGTCGCCGAGGATGGTTCCGGCATCGTAGCCGCGCCCGATCGTATAGTTGCCGGCAGCATATTCCTCGAAGGCGAAGAGCGGGCTGCCGCTGATCTGCCCGGTCACGCCGATCAGCGCCGTGACGGCCGGGACGGGGCGCCCCTCGAACCGCGCCTCGGTGCGGAAGACCGTCGCGGTCGGATCGCCCTCCAGCCGGCTCGGCGGGATTCGGCCGATCGTGCAGGCGGCGAGCACCGGCCCGCAGGGGTCGCTCGCGCCGAGGATCCCGAGGCCGCGGCGTGCCTCGATCGAGGCGGCGACGCGCCAGCGCGGCTCGAGCGGCGAGTAGAGCCGCCGGTCGCCGATCTGCTGCGCCTCCAGATCGATTCGGCCGAACAGCACGCGCAGCCGCTCGCGGCTCAGGTCGAGACCGTTGAAGCGCACTTCCTGGTCGACGAGATCGAGCCCCAGCGCGCCGCGGACGGTGCGCGACTGGCGGCGGAGGAAGGGGTAGCTCGCCTCGAACGTGGCGAGCAGGGTGCGGGCGCGGACGTCGATCGCCGGGTTGCCGAGGTCCGGCCGCGCCCAGGCGTGGGTCAATTGGCCGGAGAGGGCGAAGCCTTCGCTGCCGAGCCGGAAATCGTGGCCGATCTGGACCGTCCTCTGCTCCTCGAAGTCGGCGGTCGAGAAGAGAGCGAGGCTGGTCCGGTCTCCGAGGCCGGTGATCCCGAACAGCTGGCCGCGGAGCAGTGCGCCCCAGCGGCCGAGCTCGCGCGATCCGAAGTTCTGGACGGTGAAGTCCGCAAGCGCCGGCAACCGGACGACGGTGACCTCGCCGATCACCTCGCCGCGGCCGGCTTCCGCCGAGCGCAGCGCCAGGCGGACGTTGTAGCCGGGCATATCGCCGGCGAGCAGGAGGTAGCGCTCGGCCTCGTAACGGTTGAACGCTTCGCGGCCGACGAGGTGGCTGAGATAGCCGACGATCATCCGCTCCGCCTTGCCGGCATCGCCACGGACCCGAAGCGCGGTGAGCCGGGCCATCAGCACCTGGAATCGGACGGTCCCGTCCTCGACTCTCTGCTCCGGGATCTCGACCGCGGCGACATAGCCCGCGTCGCGCAGGATCGCCGTCGCCCGGTCGCGAATCTCGCAGAGCACCGAGATCGGCTGCTCTCGACCCAGAAAAGGTTCGTAGGCCGGCCGCAGGACCTCGGGATCGAGGGCGCGGAGATCCTCGAACTGGAGTCGCGTCGGCGTGAACCTAAGGCCGGCGAAGCGCTGGTCGGCGAGTGCGCAGGGCAGGCGCTGGAGATCGTCGTCGACGGTCAGAGTCGCCGGCGGCCGGCGCTGCTCCTCCGGCTGGACGGGACGGCGCACCTCGTCGCGGGTCGGCGCCTGCGGGACGGGCTGAGCCAAGGTGGCAGCAGAGGAAAGCGCGCAGACGAGCGCTATCGATGGGCGGATATTTCGACGGACGGCCATGGCCCCGCCCCTGGTTGCGTTCCGCTCCCCCAGCACGCCACGCACCTCCCCCGCCTCCTACCTATCCCAGTGCAGGCAACGTGCAAAGCCTTCGCGTTGTTGGCGAAGCGCGGCGCATCATCTATCGGGACAGCGGGCCGGAGGAAGGAGCGCGCGTGGACCAGGGGGGAGTGGCGGAGAGCCCGCTGAGGCAGCTCGCCGCTTTCATGTCGCCGAAGCACAAGCGTCGGTTCCTTCTGGTCCTCGCGCTGATGATTGCCGGCGCCCTGGCCGAGCTGATCGCGATCGGCGCGGTTATTCCCTTCCTCACCCTGCTCGCTGAGCCTGCCCGCATCTCCGAGCTTCCGATCGTGGCCGAAGCCTTCGCCCTGGTCGGTGCCGAGACCTTCCGGGAGCGCCTCGTGGCCGCGACCCTGTTCCTGATGACGGCGGCGATCCTGGCCGGCGCAGTGCGGCTTCGGCTCGCCTGGGCGAGCCAGCATTTCGTCTTCGATCTCGGGCACGAGATCAGCGTCGCGATCCAGCGGCGGGTGCTGGGACAGCCTTATTCCTGGCACATCGCGCGCAACAGCCGCGACGTGGTGGCATCGCTGGAGAAGGTCCAGGTGATGGCCTCGGCGGTCGCGCTCCAGGCGGTGCAGGCGCTCACCGCCTGCGTCCTCGCCACGTTCATCCTGGCCGCCCTGGTCGTCATCGACGCGCCGAGCGCGCTCGCGGCCGCGGCCGTGCTCGCCCTGATCTATCTCGGCGTATCGACCGCGGCACGCCGCCGGCTCGGCCGCAATTCGCGAACCGTCAACGCCGCCTATTCGGACCGGGTCGGAATCGTCCAGGAAAGCCTCGGCGGCATTCGCGACGTCATCATCGACGACGCGCAGGCGGTCTTCCTCGATGCTTTCGCCGAGATCGACCGGAATTTCAGCCAGGCCCGCGCCGAGACCGCGTTCATCGGTGCCGCGCCACGCTTCGTGATCGAGGCGACGGGCATCGTCCTCATCGCCGCGGTCGCCCTGTTCCTCGCCGAGCGCGAGGGCGGTTTCGCGGCGGCGCTGCCGGTGATCGGTGCACTCGCGCTCGGCGCGCAGCGCCTGCTGCCCCTGGTCCAGAACATCTATTCCGGCTGGTCTTCGCTGAAGGGGAATAGCGGGGTGTTCGGCGACATTCTCGCGCTTCTGCGCCTGCCGCCCCCGCCGCCGCCGAGCGGCGCGGCGCCCTTGCCGCTCAACGAATCGATCCGGCTCGACGAGGTCAGCTTCATCTATCCCGGGCGGGACCGGCCGGCGCTCAATGCGGTCAGCCTTGCGATCCCGCGCGGCGCGCGGGTTGCCTTGGTCGGCGCGACCGGAAGCGGCAAATCGACGCTTGCCGACATCCTCATGGGCCTGCTCGAGCCGCAATCGGGGACCGTCGCCGTCGATGGCCTGCCGCTGGACGCCGAGGGCCGCGCCGCCTGGCGCCGGAGCATCGCCCATGTCTCGCAGGCGATCTTCCTCGCCGACACCAGCATCGCCCGCAACATCGCCTTCGGCCGCGGCGAGGCGGGGATCGACATGGCGCGAGTGGAGGATGCGGCGCGGCGCGCCCGGCTCCACGATTTCGTCGCGACCCTCCCGCTCGGCTACGACACGCCCGTCGGCGAGCGCGGGGTCGGCCTATCGGGCGGCCAGCGCCAGCGGCTCGGCCTCGCCCGCGCGCTCTACAAGGGCGCGCCGGTGCTGGTGCTGGACGAGGCGACGAGCGCGCTCGATCCGGCGACCGAGGCGGAGGTGCTGGGATCGCTCGCGGACCTCTCGGCCGACGGCCTGACCATCGTCATGATCGCGCACCGCCTGTCACCGGTCTTCGCCTGCGATCTCGTCATCAGGCTCGAGGACGGGCGAGTGGTCGGCTGAAGCGCGACGGCGCGACGCGGGCTGCCAGTCCATCGACCATGCCACGAGCAACAATGCGGTCGGCCAGATCATCGTGTTCCAGAGGTCCTTGACGCTCGATGAGATCGCCCAATCCGGCCCCTCGGGCCAGTTGTGGCGAAGATCGTACGCCTCGTTCGCAACTTCGACCACGAGAACGACCAGCCACGGAATGACACTTCGCCCGTTGCGGAGAATGACCGTCGTTGTCACGTACAGAAGGAGCGCGGCGTGGATGTGCAGCGCGTCGCGCTCGAGTCCGGTATAAGCCTCGATCGCCATCTTGAGATCGTAAAAGGTCATCCACATGCCTCCGCCTCGCGCTCCGGGCTCCGTTATTGCGCGCTTCTGAACCTTCTTCTATCTCCTGCGCCACCGCCAGGCTCCAGCAGGGCGTCGCAGCCTCGGCAGGGAGCCAGATGACGAAGCCTGATCTGAAAGTCGCCATTCTCGTGGATCGGGGCGAGGTGCCGAGATTCGGCCTCGACGCCCTCGATGAGCTGGACTGCTGCGACGAGATCAGCGTCTTCTCCTGCACCGATACGCGCCTGGCTCGGAAGCCCCTGCGCCACGGCGCTTATTACGCCCTCAACCTGGAGAGGCGCGGTCTGCAGATGGAGGATTTCTCGCACGTGCCCGAAGGATTCGCTCGGACTTGCAGCTTTGCGACGCTGGGCGGGCGGACGGCATGATCCGGGTTCTTCATGTCGTGCCGGATCTCAATTCCGGCGGCGCGGAGCTGATGATGAAGCGGCTGATCGAGGCGCATCTCGGCGATCCTCGTTACGAGCATCGCGTGCTCTCGTTGCGCGGCCTCGGCACCGTCGGGCCGGTGCTTCTTGCCAAGGGCGTCGCGGTCGACAGCCTCGGCCTGACCTCGGCGCTCCGGCTGCCGGGGACGTTGTGGCGGCTGACCCGCGCCATCCGCGGCATACGGCCGGACATCGTCCAGACCTGGATGTACCATGCCGACCTGCTTGGCGGGCTGGCCGCGCGGCTGGCGGGCGTGCGCACGGTGCTCTGGGGAGTCCGCGTTGCCGACATCACACCGGATATGGGCGTAGCGCGGGAGACGTTCTGGGTGCGGCGCCTGTGCGCGCGAGTCTCCTCCGTGATCCCAAAGGCAATCCTCTACGTCTGCAACTCGGCGCGACCACCCCACGAGGCGCTTGGCTACGATGCCACCAAGGGCGTGGTGATCCCCAACGGCTACGTGCTGCCGCCGGAGCGCTCGGAAGCCGAGAGGACGGAATTGCGGCGGCGGCTGGGGCTGCCGGTGGAAGCACTTTTGGTGGGCAGCGCCGGGCGCTGGGCTCCGCAGAAGGATTTTCCTGCTTTCATCAAGGCGGCGTCGCGCGTCGCGGCGCGCTTTCCGGAGGCGGAGTTCGTGTTGATCGGCAGAGGCGTCGATCGGGACAATGAGGAACTTGAAGGCCTCATCCGCGACACCGGCATCGCGGCGAGATTCCATCTTCTCGGGGAGCGGCGCGACCTGATCGACTGCCTCGCGACGCTGGACCTCTTCTCGCTCCAATCGATCCAGGAAGGTTTCCCCAATGTCGTGGCCGAGGCGATGTCGGCGGCCGTTCCGTGCGTCGTGACGGACGTCGGCGACGCCGCCTTGCTCGTCGGGGACACGGCCCGGGTGATCCCGCCGCGCCAGCCGGACCTGCTGGCCGCCGCTATGGAGGAGGCCTTGGCGCTGCCGCCGGACGTCCGCCGGTCTCGCGGGCAGGAGGCGCGGCAGCGGGTGGAGCGTCATTTCTCGATCGCCGCGGTGGCGGAGCGTTTTGGCGAGCTTTACCGGGACCTGCTGCGCAGCTAGAGCGCAGACAACCTTACCGATAGTGGAAGAGATGGAGAGCAGCAGCCTCAGCGCCACGGCCAAGACGACCGACGCCCCGACGATCGAGGGCTTCGGCGAGGAGTGGGCTGCGTTCGACCAGACCCGGCTTGACGCTGAAGAACGCAAGGAAGTGTTCGACAGCTATTTCTCGGTCTTCCCGTTCGACGAACTGGGGGAGGCGGAAGGGTTCGACGTCGGCTGCGGCTCGGGCCGCTGGGCCGCGCTGGCTGCGACGCGGGTCGGCCATCTCCATTGCATCGATCCGGCCCGCAAGGCGCTGGACGTCGCTCGAGTCAATCTCGCCGGCCAGACGAACGTCAGCTTCCATCATGCCAGCACCGACACCCTTCCGCTGGCCGACGGCAGCCAGGATTTCGGCTATTCGCTCGGGGTGCTTCATCACACGCCCGATCCCGAAACGGCGCTCGCCAAATGCGTTGCCAAGCTCAAGCCCGGCGCCCCGTTCCTCGTCTACCTCTATTATTCCATGGACAATCAGCCGGCCTGGTATCGCGCGGCCTGGAAGCTCAGCGATTTTGGGCGTCGGGCGATCAGCCGGTTGCCGTTCGGTACGCGAAAGCTGGCGTCGGAGGTTCTCGCCGCCTTGGTCTATTGGCCGCTCGCGCGGACCGCCAGGGTGGCTGAGAAAATGGGCGCCAACGTCCATTCGTTCCCGCTCGGCGCCTATCGCAACAACAGCTACTACACCATGCGGACCGACGCGCTCGACCGCTTCGGGACAAAGCTCGAGAAGCGCTTCTCGCGCGCCGAGATCGAAGCGATGATGAAGCGGTGCGGGCTCGAGGGCATCGTCTTTCGCGAGGATGCGCCATTCTGGTGCGCCTGCGGACGCCGAGCGGCCCGCTGAACGGGACGGACGCCTGCCGGAGCTATTCTCCGTTCGGCATATCGCTTAGGTAGTCGATTATGTGCGGACTTGCAGGATTTTTCGGCGGAACCGCGTCGCTCGCCGCTGCCGAGGCGGAGCGCATCGGCGCGGCCATGGCCGGCTGCATCCGGCACCGCGGCCCGGATCACAGCGCCGTCTGGAGCGATGCCGAGGCCGGCATTCTCCTGGCCCACAACCGTTTGGCGATCGTCGATCTCTCGCCGGCCGGCGACCAGCCGATGGAGTCGCAGAGCGGCCGCTACGTGATCGCCTATAATGGCGAGATCTATAATCATCTCGACATCCGCGGCGCGCTCGAAAGCGCCGGTCGGGGACAGGCATGGCGCGGCCATTCCGACACCGAGACGCTTCTTGCGGCGATCGAGGCGTGGGGTATTGCCGGTGCGCTCGAACGGTCGGTCGGGATGTTCGCGTTCGCTTTGTGGGACCGGCGCGAGCGAACACTCGTCCTCGCTCGGGACCGGCTCGGCGAGAAGCCGCTTTATTATGGCTGGCAGGGCAAAGGCGCCGACCGGAGCTTCCTGTTCGGCTCGGAACTGAAGTCGTTCGCGCACCACCCTTCGTTCGAAGGCGCGACCGACCGGCGCGCGCTGTCGCTGTTCATGCGACACAATTACGTCCCTGCGCCGCACAGCATCTACGAGGGTGTCTCGAAGCTCCTGCCGGGCACCTTCCTGGTGGTCTCCGCGAATGCGCGCGAGCCGCAGGTCAGCGTTTACTGGTCCGGGATCGACGTCGCCCGCCAAGGTGTCGCGGACCCGCTGTCGCTATCGCCCGGCGAAGCGGTGGATCGGCTGGAAGCCTTGCTGATGGACGCGGTCGGCCAACAGATGGTCGCCGACGTCCCGCTCGGCGCGTTCCTGTCCGGCGGCGTCGATTCCTCCACCGTCGTCGCGCTGATGCAGGCGCAGTCCTCGCGGCCGGTCCGAACCTTCACGATCGGCTTCCACGAAAAGGATTATAACGAGGCGGAGCACGCCAAAGCCGTGGCGCTCCATCTCCGCACCGACCATACCGAGCTTTACGTGACGCCCGAGGAAGCGCGCGCGGTCATCCCGCGTCTGCCGGCCATTTACGACGAGCCGTTCGCCGACTCCTCGCAGGTCCCGACCCAGCTGGTGTCGGCGCTCGCGCGCCAGCACGTGACGGTCTCGCTGTCCGGCGACGCCGGCGACGAGCTGTTCGGCGGCTACAACCGCTACCTGATGACCCAGCGGCTGTGGCGCAAGTTGGCAGCAGTGCCGCGGCCGCTGCGCGGCGCCGTCGCCAGCGCCCTTACGTCCTTTTCTCCCGCTGCCTGGAACCGCGTTGCGGCCATCGTACAGCCGCTGTTGCCGGAACGCGGCCGGGTCGCCTTGCCCGGCGACAAGATCCACAAGGGCGCCGGTGTGCTCTCCAGCCGCTCGTCGGCCGAGCTCTATTACGGCCTCGTATCGACGTGGCGCGATCCGGCGGAGGTGGTGATCGGCGGGGAAGAGCCGCCGACGATGCTGAACGGCGCGGCGCCGCCTCTCGATGGCCTCGGCGAGATCGAGCGGATGATGGCGCTCGACATGCTGACCTATCTTCCTGACGACATCCTGGCGAAGGTCGATCGCGCTGCGATGAGCGTCTCCCTCGAGACGCGGGTGCCGTTCCTCGACCACCGCGTCGTCGAGTTCGCCTGGCGGCTCCCGCTCGACTACAAGTTGCGCCAAGGCACGACCAAATGGGCGCTGCGCGAGGTTCTCTACCGGCACGTCCCGAAGGAGCTTATCGAGCGTCCCAAGATGGGTTTCGGCGTTCCGATCGGCGATTGGCTGCGCGGCCCGCTGCGCGACTGGGCTGAGCATCTGCTCGATCCCGCCCGCCTGGCCGCGGAAGGCTATTTTCACCCGGGACCGATCCGTCGTGTGTGGGAGGACCACCTCAAGGGCCAGGTGAACATGCAGTATCTGCTCTGGTCGGTGCTGATGTTCCAAGCGTGGCGAGAAGAACAGAAGTCTTCAGCGGGGGACGCGAGGCCCGTCGAGCTGTACGCCGCAGCCTGCTGATCGCGGCGCCCGGCTCAGGCCTTTCGAGTCGCGAGCCAGCGATCGGGCGCCGTTTTCAGCAGCGCCAGCACCTGATGTCGCGCAGTCGTCGCCAGGGTGCCGTCGAGCTGCACTCCCCGCGCTGCGCGCAAGGACACGGGTCCGGCGCCGAACTGCTCGATCGTCAGCTGGGTGCCCACCGGAAACGGAAGCGACGAGTTCGCCGGCACCGTCACCGTCACAGGAGATGAAGCGACAGTCTGCACCATCGCGTTGTAATAGGCGATCGGAAGCGTGAAACCGGTCGAGTTGTTGGTGAAGATCGGCACGAGACCGTCTTCGTCATGACCGCCATTGGCATAGCCATCGAACACCGGCAGTTCCGGATTGTTCGAGTTGGCGTTCTGCCTCGCAACAATATAGCCGCAATTGCCGGCGCCGGTGATGTGCCCGGCCACCCCCTGGCCCGACGCGGTAAGCTGCATACGCGTAATATTGAGCAGCCTCAGCGAGGCAATGTGGATGCAAGGCTGCCCGGATGGCTGGGTGATGATCCCGTTCATCATGACAACTGCGCAGCCGCCGACGGGATTGCCCGCCAGCGTGGTGGCGGCAAACGTCATGGTCGGGCGGCCGGCGACCGATTCATATTCACCGCCCATGATCGTCAGGTTGGAACAGCCGGCAAAGCGCATGCCGCCGCCGTTGACGTTATTGTTGCCGAAATAATGGCTCTCGCCGCCGTCATCGACCACGGCATAAGCTGGCCCGTGGTTGAACTGGCAGTTGTGATCGACGGTGATCTGGTTGGTGAAGCCCCCCTGATTGGCAGGTGTGATGTCGGGACCGTTCACGATCCACAGACCGGCACCGCCGGCAAGCTGTCCGGACAGGTCGCAGGAATAGATGCCTGACACCTCGGTCTGATCGAACACCACGCCATATCGGCCGCCGGCGAAGATGCAGTCGCGAAGGGTGACGAAGGTGCTGCAATTGTCGTAAAAGCAGGCGCCGCGGTTCGACCGGTCGAGCATTTCCACATTCAGGTCGGAAAGCTTGGTGTAGGCGGCGGTGGAGCTGTTCGAGGGCTGAATCAGCCTGAGGCCGGAGCCGTCGGGGACTCCGCTCCCGCGGTGGGTGAACTGGATGTGCGCCGCTGCCTTTCCGGCACCGCGCAAATGAAGGTTCTTGCACAGCGTGACCGGGCCGCCGCAGACATATCGCCCTGCGGGGACGAACAGCTCGCCGCCCCCGGCCGCGGCGATATGGTCGACCGCCGCCTGCAGATAGCGCGCGACGTCACGGGTGGAGCTGCGCTCCCGGATCGCCGCGTGTTCTGCGGCGGGTATGAAATCGAGAACGGAGACGACGTCCTGGAGCTTGCCGCTGATGCTCCGGGGCGTAGCATCGCGCCAGGCTGGCTCCAGGAGCGGCAAGCCATCGCCGCCGCCGGACGAGACGCCGGTCTGGGCCGCTTCGTCGGTCGATCCGGCGCCCGCCCGAGCGGCCGAGGATGCTAAGAGGGTGAGGGCCGCTCCGGACAGGATGTGACGGCGGCTGGGACGCTGGATCATGTCCGGAGGCATAGCAGAAACCGGCGTGGCGGACAGCCGGGCGAGGCCCGGCCATCCGTCCCTCGCCTCAGACTTGGATCGAGCTGGCGAGACAGTCCACGACCCGGTCCTGATCGGCTTCGGAGAGGTCGGGGTGCATCGGCAGGCTCATCACCCCTCGCGCCAACGCGTCCGAGACCGGCGTATCCTCCTCCGGCGCCCACTGGCGATAGGCCGGCTGGCGTCCCAACGGCACCGGATAATGGACGGCGGTCGGAATGCCCTTGGCCTTGAAATGCTCCTGCACGGCCTCGCGGTCCTTCACCAGGACCGTATATTGGGCATAGACCGACGGGCTGTCCGCCTCGACCGCCAGAACGCCGACAGGAGCGTTGAGCGCGGTCAGGTCAGTGTCGCGAGTGAGCGCTACCGCACCCGCAACCCGCTTCAATATCTCGTCGGAATAGCGCCGTCCGATCCTCGCGCGCGCTTCGACTTCCTCCCCGAACCGCGCCCACTTGGCGAGGATCACCGCGCATTGGATGGTGTCCATGCGGCCGCCGATGCCGATGCGGGTATGGACGTAGCGCTCCGATTGGCCGTGGACGCGGATCTCGGCGGCGGCGCGCGCGAGATCGTCATCGTCGGTGAACAGCGCTCCGCCATCCCCGTAACAGCCCAGCGGTTTGGACGGGAAGAAGCTGGTGCAGCCGATCGTCGAGAGGCCGCAGCTCGGCCTGCCGTGGTAGGTTGCGCCGAAGCTTTGCGCCGCGTCTTCTATCACCGGCAGGCCATGCGCCTGGGCGACAGCGTTGATGGCGTCCATGTTGGCGACTTGGCCATAGAGGCTCACAGGCATGATCGCCTTGGTCCGCGGCGTGATCTTCGCTGCGATCGAGGCTGGATCGATATTCGCCGTGTGCGGCTCGACGTCCGCGAAGACCGGCGTCGCGCCGGCGAGGACGATCACTTCGCCCGAGGCGACGAACGTGAAAGCGCTGGTAATCACCTCGTCGCCCGGACCGATGCCGAGCGCCATCAGCGCCACCAGCAGAGCGTCGGTGCCGCTCGCCATCGAAACGCAATGCTTCACGCCGACATACTCGGCGAGCACTCGCTCCATCTCGGTCACCTCGGGGCCAAGGATGTACTGGCCATGGTCGAGAACGGCGGCAATGCGGCGATCTAGGTCGGCCCTGATGGCGGCCTGCTGGGTCTTGAGGTCGATGAACTGCATTGAAGGTCCCTTATCCTGTCCTAGACTGGCCGTGATGAGCGTCGGCAACGATGCTCAGCGCGCTGCGCGCCGCGCGAGACGGCGCCCCAAATTGGTGAGATCGGTCGTTTGAATCAGGCCGCAGGCGACGAGGCCCGCAGCCAGCAGCAGGATGATCGCGCCTTTCGCCACAAACAATGTGGCGAAGGCGCCGCCGCTTCCCTGGATCCACACGCCCGCGGCGGCGGCGGCTCCGAACAAGGCGGTCGCCACCGCGACCCGGCCCCAGCGCATCGGCAGCCGATAGAGGCGCTGACTGGTCGCCACCCAAAGAACCAGGAAAAGCAGGGACGCTGCAAGGGTGGCAATCGCCGCCCCCGTCAGTCCGACCCAACCGATCAGCAGCCAGTTCAGCACCAGCGTCGCGACAGCGCTCACCACGAAGATGTAGAGCTGCAGCTTGGTTCGCTTGGCGATCGCTATGCCGGGAAAGAAGATATACATTTGTCCGAGCAGGGTTGCGGGCGCAAGGAACAGCACCAGCGGCGCCGCGCCCGCATAGCGAGCCTCAGCGAACAGCGCCAGTATCTCCCAGGCGTAAAGCCCGAGCCCGAGGCAACAGAGCAGCGCCGCGGCGATGAACCATTCGGTGATCCGGGCAAGGTGCGCGGGCGTCGTCTCTTCCTTGTAGTGCGCGTAGATCAAAGGCGTCAGCGATGATTGAAGGCCGATGATCAGCAACCCGACCGCGCCGGCAATCCGCGACGCGACCCCAAAGAGACCGACGGCGTCGAGGCCTTCGAGGTCGTTGAGAATTAGGCGATTGCTGTAGAAGGTGAAGAAGGTCGCCAGCGCAGAGGGCACGAGCGGAAGCGAAAAGGCCAGCATCGTGCGCAGCAGCCGGGGATCAAACGTCAAGCCGTAGCTGCGCCGCAGCACCGCCAGGGCAAGCGCGGCGGCCGCCGCAGCCGCGGCGAACTGGCCCCAAAGCACGCCGGCCAGGCCCATATCGAGCCCATAGCCGAGAGCCACGCCGAGCCCGAGCATCGCCAGCGAGTAGAACAGGCTCACCACCGCGAAGGCGGTGCTCATCAGCCCGTAGCGCATCTGCGTCTGGGTCAGGTAGAAGAGCCCGTTGGCGGCGATACCGGCAAGGCCGATCCGGAGCATTCCGGCCAGTTCCGCGCTGCCGAGCAGCCACCGGGCGAGCGCCTCCGCCCCGGCGAAGGTAGTAGCGAAGCCGACGAGGAAGACGGCGAGCGTGAACCACAAGGTGGTGCTCGCCATCCGCCGCTTCGCCTCGGCGCTTTCGGCGTCGGCATAGAAGCGCGCCAGCGCCTGATTGATCTCCAGCGCGACGAGCAGAGTGGCGAAGCTGCCGATCACGAAGATCATGTCGAGCACGCCGTAATCTGCGGGAGATAGGATGCGGGTGTAGATCGGCAGCACGATCAGCGAGAGCCCGCGCGACAGGATCGCTGCTCCGCCGTAGATCAGCGTGTCGCTGAAGAGCCGCCGCATCATGGCCGGCCACCCAGGTTCGCCCGGATCTTCTCGATTAGCGCTGGGCGATGCTCAAGCAGCAGTCCGTCCCAGCCGTTGGCGGCGATGTAATCGGCGAGCTGGCGCCGCCAGACCCCCTCGGCGAGCCCCCATCCCCAGATGTACAGATGCTCCTGCGGGCGCGCCATCCAGGCGGCCGGTGCGCGTCCCTCGGCAATGTCGAGAAGCCGGACGGCGATGGCCGCCGGGCTCCAGTTCCCGGCGACGAATTCCTGCGCCTGCGCGCCCAGCCGCCGGCGGAAGTCCGCATCCTCCACCAGACGCCTTACCGCCGGCTTTACCGCGTCCGGACGGATGAACAGGGTCGGCGGCCGCTCGGCGTCGACATTGTCGCGCTCGTACTCGTCCGCATAATAGCTGCCGACGACCGCCGGCTTCCCGAACGTCGCGGCCTCGGTCGCGAACATCGCCATTGGAAGGTCCGAGTAGAGCTCGTCGAGAATGAAATCGCAGTCGGCGAGCTCCGCGAGCACGCGCTCGTTCGGCACACCCATCAGCTCGACATAGTCTATGCGGTAGCCTTCGGCGCTGAGCTCCTCGATCGCTTGCCGAAAGGCGGACGTGCCCTTGGCGATCGGGCGCGACGGCGCATGCACGATACGCACCGCGTCGCTGCGGCGCGTGGGCGGGACCATTTTGGGCGGACGGACCGGCAGCCCCATCGCCGCGAAGCGGACATAGTCGCGGGTGAAGAACTGGTCCGTGCCGGTATGGTTGACGATCCAGTCGGCATGGCGCTCGACGCGGCGGATCCGGCGGCGCATCGCCTGCGCCTCGGCGAAGGCACGTCGCGGATCGGCCGCCGCGCCATGATCGTCGACATGGCGTCCGCTCAGGAAAGGCGGTCGCGCGTCCGAGCCGAAGAAGATGACAATCGTGGTCTTTCCGAGCAGCTTGAGCAACGGCAGTTCATAGAATCGGAAGAAGGAGCCGAAGCCTGGAAAGATGAAGACGTCGCAGGTCCGGATCGCGTGGAGGACGATCAACAGCCGCAGGAACACGGCATAGGCCTGTCCAAACGGCCTCAGCAGCCGTGGCCCATGAAGCCACAGCCGCAGCGCCCGCGCATAGGGCCTGGCGAGGTGATGCTCCTCGGCAGCATAGCCGAAGCCGCTCGGGAAGAGCAGGAAGTGCTCGGCCTCGACGCCGATTTCCTCGAAGCCGTGCTTGAGTCCGGCGAAGAAGCCGGCGACCTCGCCCGGGCCCATTGCGATCCTCGGCATCCCGAGCCTCAGGCCCGACGGGAATAGAGCGCCGCTTCCAGGGCACGGGCATCGGGAAAGTTGACGAGCACCCCCATGCCCTGCTTCTGGAACACGACCATCGACCCGAGCGCGACTGCCGAGGCGCCGCCACGGTTCACCACTTCGCCGATATGATCGACATTGGCCGCGCCGCCCTGCGCGATCACCGGGATGTTGACGGCTTCCGCCACGCTCCGGGTCAGATCGACGTCGAACCCCTCCCACGTGCCTTCACGATCGACCGCGGTCAGCAAGATTTCTCCCGCTCCCGCCGCTTCCGCCCGGCGTGCCCATTCCACGGGTTCAAGGCCGGTCTTGCGCGTTCCGCCGGCAGTGACGACCCGCGGCCGCCCGAACAGGTCTCGCCTGACGTCGATCGAGGCGATCACCGCCTGGCTTCCCCAGCGCTCCGCAAGCGCGCCGATGAGCCGCGCATCCTCGACCGCGGCGGTGTTCACCGCGATCTTCTCGAAGCCGATGTCGAAAACCGCCTTCGCATCGTCGACGCTGCGGATGCCGCCCCCATAGCCCAATGGCATGAAGCATTCGTCGGCGATGTCGGCAAGCACGCGAAGGTTGGGCGATCGCTTCTCTCGGGTCGCCGTGATGTCCAGGAAGAGAAGCTCGTCGACCTCGAGCTCATTGAAGATGCGCACGGTGTTGCACGGATCTCCGACATAGGTGAACCTGCCGAACCGGACGGTCTTCACCAGGCTTTCGTTGCGCAGCAGCAGCGCCGGGATGACCCGTATCCTGAGCATCACAGCTTCGCGAAGTTGGTCAGGAGCTGCATACCGAAGCGGTGGCTCTTCTCCGGGTGGAACTGGGCGCCGTAGATGTTGCCGCGGTGGACCGCCGCATCGAAGTCGAGCCCGTAATGGGCGCGCAGGATCGAATCGCCGGCGTCGTCCGCCTGTACGTAGTAGGAATGGACGAAATAGAACCGCGCTTCCGACGAGAGATCGGCGGTCAGCGGATTGGGTCGCATCTGGCGGACGAGATTCCACCCCATGTGCGGCACCTTGAGCCCGGGGAGAGCGGGAAAGCGCTTGGTTTCTGCTGCAATCCAGCCGAGACCCGGACTCCGGCCCTCTTCGCTGCCGCGGGTCAGAAGCTGCATGCCGAGGCAGATGCCGAGGATCGGTATCTTCTCCTCCAGCGCCTTCCGGTCGAGGACGGTGCGCAGCTCCGAGGCGTTGATCCGCTCCATCGCCACGTCGAAGGCGCCCACGCCGGGCAGCAGGATCTTCTCAGCGGCGGCGATTCGGTCGAGGTCGGAGGTCACTTCCGCCGCCGCGCCGATGCGCTTGAACATGTTCCGGATCGAACCGAGGTTGCCGATCCCGTAGTCGATGACGGTGATCATTGGTCGGTCTTCGCCGGGAAGCAATATTTGAGATAGAAGCTCATCGGCACCAGATTGGCCTTGGCGAGGGCGCCGAACAGCGGCCGGAAACGCTCGAACCTCTTCTTGTAGGTCGGGAATTCCCACCAGGAGCGCGGCGGCTCCGCCATCTTGCGCTCATATTCCTCGTCGGAAAGGTCGAGCCGCTTCTTGAAATAGGCGACGAGATCGTCCTCGATATGCGGCGCGGTATTGTACTCCGCCCAGGCATCCTCCCGCGACAGCACGCCGTTGCGCGCCAGGGCCGACAGCGTGTTGTTGCGCATGTCGGTCGAGAATTTCTGCGGCAGATAGACGCTGTGCAGGAACGAGGACATGCGGTTCTCGAGATGGTGGCCGCCATAATATTTCCAGCCGAACCTCTGCTCGAGAAACCCGCGCGCCCGCTCTTTCGAATAATCGAGATACCAGAATGGCCGGATCTTGCGGATCCGCGCCGCGGCCGTCCAGCGAAGCATGCGGGAGAAGGTCATCAGCGGGTAGGAGTTCATCGGCCGCCGACCGAACTGGTCGTGGATGGCCTTGATGTACTTGCCGTCGAAATAGTTGCGGCCGACGGGCGTGATCCCTTCGGTGACGAAGCTGTGGCCCTCGAGGACGTACCGCACGCCGAACTTCCAAGCCGCGCGGTACATCGTCTCGGCCAGTGCGAGGTCGGTCGACGCCTCGATCTCGGCGACACCAGCAAGAAAGAAGGAGCGGAAGATGTCCTCCGATTCCTTGTTGTCGATGACATGGGTGTAAAGATCGACGTCGAGCTCGCTGAGCACCTTGCGAATATTCTCGGTCGCAATCGCCGAGTTCCACGTATTGTCGTAGTGAACCGCGAGGGGGCGCAGGCCCCACTCCTTGGCGAGGTAGACCATGTAGGAGGAATCGACGCCACCGCTCACGCCGATCACGCAATCATATTTCTTGCCCCGGCCCGCGCGCTTGATCTCCCCGATGATCCGCTCCAGCTCCCGCTCGCCGGCGTCGGTACCGGTGCCGAACTCGCCCTTCAGCTGATCAACCTGGTGGCAGAAATTGCAGATCCCTGCGGAATCGAACGTGATCCCGGGGACCCGCTCGTCATAGATGCAGCGGTTGCAGATGCGAACGCCCGCCTCGGAAATCGAAGAGCTCATCGGCTTCGGCGGCGGGGCGGTCAGGCGCTGATCTCCGGCCGACGAGCCGCTCCCGCCACCTTTGTGATTTCGCACCGTGGACAACGCTCTTCCCCGCTTGCTGGCCAGCATCTGCGCGATTCCAGCGCCCGCAAATTCGGAAGCACCTGTAAAGCGATGCCTTTTCGAACGGGCGGGGCGGGCATAGCGCGCATGCGTGGAAAAGCGAAGGGCAAACTCGCAGGTGCAAAATGGGGCCTGGGAGCGGCGACTGCTCCGCGTTTCTGGGCACCCGCCTTCCGGTGACCCTGCGGCGCCTTCAGCCCAGTCTGGTGCGCAAAGACCGAAGCACTGTCGCCGCGGGCACTGCGCCTTCGCCGTCGATTTCAACCTCAATCAGCCTTACGGCGCCCTCGCCGCTCGCGACCACCACATGACTGTTGCCGATCTCGACCACAGCGCCCGGAGCGCCCATGAAGCGGCGCGACTCCCGTTGCGAGCGCCATATCCGGAGCGTGCGACCGTCGGGAAGCAAGGTGAACGCGCCCGGATAAGGCCGTGTCTGCGCACGCACGAAGTCGTGGATGCTGTCGCCGCTCCAGTGCCACAGGATTTTTCCGTCTTCGGGCAGACGCAAACCGCAATAGCTCGGCGGATCGTCGGGCTGCTCGGTGAGGACCAGTTCGCCGCGCGATGCCGCGAAGGCGTCCAGCATCTCGCTCACCAAGACGTCCATCTTGGCGAGCGCGTCTGCAATCGTCTCCTCTGGACGGAGCGCAGTCTTTCTCTGCGCAACCAGTCGACCGGCGTCCATTTCGGCGGTCAGCTCGAAGAAGCTGACGCCGATCTCCCTTTCTCCCTGGATGATCTGCCACACCAGCGGAGCATTGCCCCGGTAGCGGGGGAGCGGCGAATAATGGAAGCCCAGGAAAAGCGTCTGCGGCCGATCCTCCACAGGAAGGATCTGGTACCAACCGTGGACGATGGCAGTGTCGGGGGCATAGCGGTCGACCAGCGCCATCGTCTCCTGCCGGTTGGCCGCTACGTGGAGCGGGAGGCCGGCCTCGGCGGCGAGGCTCTGGAAGCCGGTCAGAGCCGAGCGCGGATCCGCGCGGTCGTCGGGGCAGATGATCGCCTTCAGCGCCCCTTTCGGCAGGCTCTCAGCCAACTTGCGGCAGGCGGCGAGGCCAGCCGATTTGCTGCCGAGGAAGACCAGGGAGCGCCCGGTCGCCATGTCAGGCGACGAGGCGCGCCGTGGCGTCGATCACACGGTCGACGTCGAGGCCGCCATAGCAGGGGAAAGTGATCGTCTCGCGCTGGAGCCGCTCGGCGACCGGCTGCACGTCATTATACTGGCGCCGATAGAAAGTGGTGCCGCTGAGGCAGTAGGTGCCGATCGTCGCCTCGATCCCTTCTTCCCGCAGCCCGCCGATCAGGGCATCGCGGCCGACCCCCGCGGGGACCCGGAAGACCAGCGACTGAACGTTGTAGACGACATCCTCGCCGACCGCCTGCGCCCGGAAGCCGAGCGGCTCGAGACGCTCGATGAACGCGTCGCGGATCGCATTCCGCTCTTCAACGATCGCGTTCAGCTTGCGCAGCTGGGCGCGGCCGAAGATGGCCTGAGCTTCGGAAAGCCTGAAATTGTAGCCGTAATCGGTGAAGTCGAGGCCGTAACCGAGAGGTCCGGAGGCGCCGTGGCTGAGCTTCACGTCGAACCAACTTGCCCAGGCGGGATTGGCGAACGTGATCGCGCCGCCCTCGCCGGTGTTGAGCAGCTTGCGCGGGTGGAAGCTGAAGCAGGTCAGGTCTGAGATCGCGCCGCAGCGCACGCCCCGCTCGCTGCTCCCGATCGCGCAGGCTGCATCCTCGATCAGCGGCAGGCCGCGCGCGCGGCAGATGTCACGGATGGCGTGGAGCCCGGTCGGGTTGCCGAGCGCGTCGACGAAGATCACCGCTTTGGTGCGCGGCGTGATCGCTCGCTCCAGCGCCTCGGGCGTCATGTTGTAATGATCTGGAGAGACGTCGGCGAAGACCGGTCGGGCGCCCACATCGACGACGACATTGGCGGTCGCGGGGAAGGAGAAATCCGCGACGACAACCTCATCGCCTTTCCCGATCTCCAGCAGCCGCAGGCACACCCACAGCGCCGTGGTCGCCGAGGTGGCCAGATAGGCGTGGGTGGCACCGGTGAAGGTGCCCAGTTCCGCACGCAGCGCTTCGACATGTTCGCCGCGGGTGAATATCCCGCTCTCGAACATGGCGCGAAGATCGTCCTCGACTTCCTCATAGGCGATCGAAGGTCGGATGAGCTTGATCATGCCGCCGCGCCCCAGCGCGTGCGATACCAGTCGAGCGTCCGCTTCAGCCCGTCGTCGAACGGCGTGAGCTGGTAATCGATCAGGTCCCGGACCTTGGCATTGCTGGCGTTGTGCATCAGCACGTCTGCGGCGCGGGCCTCACGGCGGGCGACCTCGCCGGTGAAACCGAAATCGGCGCAGATGCGGCCGATCAGATCCTCGACCGTGATCTGGCCGTCGGTGGAGATGTTGACGCTCTCGCCGGCGGGAAGCACCCCAAACAGTTTGACCACTGCATCCACGGTGTCGCCGACATAGATGAAGTCGCGGCTCTGCTGCCCTGTGCCGTGAATCTCCGGCTGACCGCCGGTGTGCAGGCGCCAGGCCGTGATCGGGATCACGCCGGCAAGCGGGCCGCGATGATTCTGCCGGGGGCCGTAATTGTTGAACGGCCGGACGATGAACGCGTCGACCTCGAACATGCGATGGTAGCTCTCGACCGCCAGGTCCGCAGCCGCCTTGCCTGCGGCGTAGGTGGTGGTCGGGTTCCGCGGGTGAGCCTCGTCCATCGGCTCATAGACCGCGGTGCCGTACACTTCGCTCGTCGAGAAATGACACAGCGTGCGAAACGCGCCCTTGCGCTGCAGCTCTAGCAGGTTGAGCGTCCCGGTGACGTTCGTCGCGAAGGCATCGGCCGGATTGACGAACGAATAGTTCAGCGCCTTGGTCGCGCAATTGAAGACGCTGTCGATCTCATGCTGCTCGAACATGTAGGCGAGTGCACCAGGGAACTCGATGTCGTCGCGGTAGAAGCTGAGCTTGCCGGTCGCGGCCGCGTCGGCGAGGTTGGCCTCGTCACCGGTGAACAGATTGTCGACGGCAACGACGTGACCGGCGCCCGCAGCGATCAGCCGGTCGACGAGGTGGCTGCCGATGAAGCCGGCGCCTCCCGTCACCAGAATGGTCTTGCCGGAGAAGTCTCTCATCATGTCCTTGCGCCTACGATCTGACTGCTGATTGCCTCGGCCACGGCAAGGGAAGCGACTCCCTGGTCGAAGTCGGGGATTGACGCCGGGGTGTCGCCCTTGACCAGGGCGATGAAGGCCTGGAGCTCGCTGAGCAGGGCCTCCTGGAGGCCGACCGTGACCGCCTCCTGCTGGGACGACACCGAATAGAAGCTCATCCCGCGCTCCTGGATCACCGACTGGCGATGGATCAGTATCTCCTTGCGCAGAAGGTCGCAGTCCACGAAGCGGTCCTCGCACGTCGCCTCTATAAGGCGGATCTTCTTTTCGGTGATGCGGCTGGCCTGAAGGCGGGAGAAGCTGCCGTTTTCGTGCACCAGCTGAGCCGAGGCGAACTCGATGAGGCCGTCCCGGTCTACGCCTTGTGCAGCGATTTGCGCCACCGGCCCGTTGAGCAGCAACGCCAGATCGATGTCGTGGATCATCAGGTCCATGATCACGTCAACGTCTGTGATCCGCGCGCTGAGGCGGTTGGTGCGTGTGAAATCGATGCTGATCACCCGCGCGGCGTCGTCGAGCACCTGTCGCAGCGCGGTCACCGCCGGATTGAACCGCTCGATGAAGCCGACCTGCACGCGAGTGCCGGAATCGCGCACGGCCTGCTCGATCCGGCGCGCCGCTTCCAGCGAGTGGGCGAGCGGCTTCTCGACGAACAGCGCGCCGACCTTGGGGGCGTAGCGCTCGACATAATCGGCGTGCGTGGAAGTTGGCGTGCAGATGATCAGCGCATCGACGCCGGACACCGCAGCCTCAAGGTCGCCGGCTGCCGGGACGCCGAACTGCTCGCCCGTCTGGCGGGCGTGGTCGATCGCGCTGTCGTGCACGAAGGCGATCTCCACGCCGCGCATCATCGACAGCACGCGCAGGTGGTTGCGGCCCATCTGACCGAGGCCGAGAAGCCCGATGCGGACGTCGCTGCTCATTCGCCGATCTCGCTGATCTTGTTCCCGTCGCGGTCAATCCGCGCACAGGGCCGGGCGGGGTTGCCGCGCACGAGAGTGTAAGGCGCGACGTCGCGGGTGACGACGCTCCCCGCCGCGACCATGGCGAACTCGCCGATCGTCGTCCCGCACACGATCGTCGCATTGGCGCCGATGCTCGCGCCGTTCTCGATCCGGGTCGGCGTGATCTGCCAGGTCGCATTGAAAGCACGTGGAACGCGATCGTTGGTGAACACAGCGTTCGGACCGACGAAAACGTCGTCGCCGATCGTCACGCCCTGATAGATCGACACTCCATTCTGCACCTTGCAGCGGTCGCCGATCTCCACATTCGCGTCCACATACACATCCTTCGAAAGGATGCTGCCCTCACCGATGCGCGCATTCTCCCGCACCTGGACGTTGATCCACAGCTTCGATCCTTCGCCGATCGAAGCGTCGGGATGCACCTCCGCGCTGGGATGGATGTAGGTCTGGGACACTCGGAAACCCTTCAACTGTTTAGCTGCGGACCAGCTCTCCGGCCGCCAGCCGGTAGGTCTCGCCCGACTGGGGGCACTGCGCTTCGCCATCGCCCTCGACCGGGAGTGCGAGCCGCTCGCCGCTCTCGCTCATCCAGCCGATCTGCCGTGCCGGGACGCCGGCCATCAGCGCATAGGGCCTGACGTCCCGATTGACCACGGCGCCGGCCGCGATGAAGCAATATTGGCCGAGCTCGACGCCGCAGACGATCGTGGCATTGGCGCCGATCGTCGCCCCGCGTCGGACCGTCGTCGTGCGATATTCGTCCTTCCGGCTCACGGCGGCGCGCGGGTTGTAAACGTTGGTGAACACCATGCTCGGCCCGCAGAAGACGTCGTCCTCCAGCCGCACCGCGTCGTAGATGCTGACATTGTTCTGGACGCGGACGCCGTTGCCGATGACGACATCGTTGGCGACGAACACGTTCTGGCCGAACGAGCAATTCTCGCCGATCCGAGCGCCCCCGCTGATATGGACCCAGTGCCAGACCTTGGTTCCGGCGCCGATCTCGGCGCCCTCGTCAACGATCGCGGTGGGGTGGATCGACACGTTCATCTCAATATTCGAGCGGGAGGTTGACCCGCTTGCCGTCGCGCGCCGAGAGATAGGCAGCGATCAGGATCTCGAGCGAACGCAGGCCCTCGCGCCCGCTGGTCTCGGCCTTGGCATCGCCGCGAAGGGCCTCGATCACGTTGCGATAGTAAAGCGGATGGCCGAAGCCGTAGACGCTGGTCGTCTCGTAGCTTGCCTGGCCGATCTGGTCGTCCTCCGGCTGCCGATCGGCGAACTCCCAATGCTGGACCTCGTTGACCGCGACGCCGCCGATCCGGACCGTCCCCTTCTCGCCCAGGATCGTGATCGATCCTTCGAAATTCTTCGGATAGGCCAGCATCGAGACGTTGACGGTGCCGAGCGCGCCGGAGCGCCATTTGACCAGCATGACTCCGGAATCTTCGACCTCGATGTTGCGATCGAGGGTCGCGGTCATCGCCTGGACGCTCTCCACGGGGCCGATCAGCCAGTCGAGCAGATCGATATAGTGGCTCGCCTGGTTCATGAAGGCGCCGCCATCGAACTCCCAGGTGCCGCGCCAGGCGGCGCTGTCGTAATAAGCCTGGGGGCGCGACCAGAAGACGTTGATCGCGACCGAGAAGATCCGCCCAAAGCGGCCATCGCGAACCGCCTTCTTCAGCATCTGCAGGGTCGGATTGCGGCGGTTCTGCTTGACCACGAACAGCTGGACGCCCGCGCGGTCGCAGGCGTCGACCATGCGGAGCCCATCCTGCCAGCGGGTCGCCATCGGCTTTTCGGTCATGACGTGGAAGCCCGCCTCGGCGGCGGCGACGGCCTGCTGCGGGTGAAGGCCACTCGGCGTCGTCAGCACCACGACGTCCGGCCGCGGCTCCGCCCCATCCAGCAGCGCTGCCAGCGAGGCATAACCCGGGGCGCCGGTGGTCTTAGCCGCCTCGGCCAGGGCTGCTGGATCCGTGTCGCAGACCGCGACGAGCTCGCAATCGGCCCCGTTCTTCTCGATCGCGGCGAAGTGATTGGCAGCTATCCGTCCGCATCCGATCACCGCAAAGCGGATCTTGCGGTCGCTGATCCCCGTCATCAAAATTCTCGTTCCCCGCTCGCGATGCCTCGACAGCCGTTCGGCGCCGCACAGTAATGGACGGGCCGGTCGACCCATCTGGGGGTACGGGCGGCCGCGGCCACCTCAGCCGGCGCCCAGGCGGACATATACTTCACGCATCCTCCTTGTCCATTCGACGGGCGAATATCTGTTCGTAACGGCTTCGATCGCCTTTCGCGACATTTCCAGCCACTCGGCCTCGTCCATGGCGGCCGCCCGTATCATCGCCTCGCGATAGGCGTCTTCCTCGAGCGGTACGACAATGCCGTTGACGCCGTCCTCGACGATAAGCTCGACGCCGGGAGCCTCGGTGACGATCGGCACGACCCCGGACGCCATGGCCTCGAGCAGGGCGTTGTTCCCGAAGACGATCTCCGACGGCAGGCAGAAGAAGCGCGCCTGCCGGTATCGGGGCTCCGGATCGACGAATGCCTCGATCTCGATGTTCGGTGCAGCGATGGCCCGCAGGTTCCGCTGGCGATCGGGCAGATGATGGTCGAGCGTGGTCTCCGGCTCGACGCCGAGCATCACGAGCGAGCACCCCGTCAGGCCCGGGGCCGCCATCGCATCGGCGACCCATTCCGGGCGTCGCTGCGGGACGATCCGGTTCGCCCAGAGAAAGTCGATCTGGCGCGGTTCGGCGCGCTCGACAGGCCGGGGTTCGACGCTGTTCGGAACGAAGGCGAGCGGGGCCCTGCTCAGCGCCTCGAGCAGCGGCGCCATGTAGGTTTCCTTGTAGACCACGCAATCGGCCAGCCGATAGGCCAGCTTCACCGCAAGCCGCGTCGCTGCGTCGTAGAGGTGCAGGGACGCGATATCGCCCCGCTCGACCACGACCAGGCGCTGGCGGAAGAGCTTGATCAACGGCAGGTAGACCAGGGCGGCACGCCCGGCGGGATAGAGCTCGACATGATGGAATCGGGTGGTCCGAAGCAGGCGGAACACGGTCGCGAGCTTGTCGCGAAGCCCGGCCAATGTGACGAGGCGGCTGCGCGCGAAACCAGCAGCTTCGAAGACTTTGCGCGACGTGCCGCGGCTGTCTCCGGTGGCGACGGTGAAGTCGTAGCCCTCCGCCTCCATCAGCCGGATCTGGGAGACATTCTTGGCTGCGAAGGTGTCCAGATTGAGGATCAGCACGCTTTTGGTCATCACCGCCCGCCGTCTGACACAGACTTTGGACGAAGGGTAGAGCGCGCTGGCCTCTCCCGGGAGAGCGCGCTAGCGTCGTCGCATGAGGGGCGAAATCGCAATCTACGGAGCCGGCGGCCACGCCAAGGTGGTGATCGAGGCCGTGCGCGCGCTGGTTCCGGACGCGACGTTGCTGATCGTCGACGACGCCGCCCCCTCCGACCACGCGCTGCTTGGGCTCAGCGTGGCCGGCGACCGATCCTGGCTGGCGGCGCGGCGTCCTGGCGGCGGGGTTGTGCCAGCGCTGGGGAACAACCAGGCGCGGGCCGCGGTCCTGGCCTGGCTTACCGCCGAGAGGATCGCGGCGACGACCATCGTGCATCCGCGCGCGACGGTCAGCCCGAGCGCCGAACTGGGCGCCGGGGTGTTCGTCGCCGCCGGCGCAGTGATCAACGCGCAAGCCCGGATCGGTGACGGCGCGATCGTCAACACCTGCGCCAGCATCGACCATGATTGCGCGATCGGGGCAGCTGCACACATCGCGCCGGGCGCACATCTCTGCGGCGCCGTCCGCGTCGGCCCGGGCACGCTGGTCGGCGCCGGCGCCACCATCATCCCCGGCATACAGGTCGGCGCGAATGTGGTGATCGGCGCGGGGTCGACCGTGATACGCAACCTGCCGGACGGCGCGCGCGTGGTGGGATCGCCGGCTAGGCCCGTCTAAGCGCAGTCACATTGTCCGCCAGCTGCTCCGGCTCGAGCAGCCCGCGCAGGATGTTGCGCACCGCGCCCGGATCACGGCTCTCGATCGAGCCGCTCAGGGCATCGAGGTGCGGCCGGAGCTGAGCGAGCGACAGAAAGCGCTCCTTGGCCATCATGATCCGCGGATGCTCCGTCGCGACGATATTTTCGCCGACGAACAGCTCCTCGTAGAGCTTCTCGCCAGGCCGCAGGCCGACATAGGTGATCTCCACGTCGCCGTGCGGATTCTCCTCGTCGCGGACGGTCATTCCGGAAAGCGTGATCATGTGCCGGGCGAGCTCGGCGATCCGGATCGGCTCGCCCATATCCAGCACGAACACCTCGCCGCCCTTGGCCATCGCGCTCGCCTGAAGGACGAGTTGGGTCGCCTCCGGGATCGACATGAAGAAGCGCGTCACCTCTTCGTGGGTCACGGTAACCGGCCCGCCTCGCCTGATCTGGGAGCGGAAGCGCTGGACCACCGAGCCGGAGGAATCGAGGACGTTTCCGAACCGGACGATCCCGAACCGCGTCCCGCTCGCACGATCTCCAGCGAGGCTCTGGATGATCAGCTCGGCGGCGCGCTTGCTCGCGCCCATCACGCTTTCCGGGCGAACCGCCTTGTCGGTCGAGATCATCGTGAAGCGTTCGATGCCCGCGGCAGCTGCAGCCTCGGCGAGGACAAGAGTGCCGATCACGTTGTTCTCGACGCCCACCACCTCATTATGTTCGAGGAGCGGGACATGCTTGTAGGCAGCCGCGTGATAGACGGTGTCGACCTCGCATCCGGAAATGACCTCCTCGACGAGCCGGCGATTGAGCATCGAGCCGACGATCGGGACAATCTCGGGCCGGTCCGCCACCTCGAGCGACAGGCATCCCTCGGCAAGCTGCTGCTCGATCGTGTACAAGGCGAATTCGCTGTGATCGAGCAGCACAAGGCGGCGCGGCCGCGCGCGCACGATCTGGCGGCAGATCTCAGACCCGATCGAGCCGCCGGCGCCGGTGATGAGGATCGACTTGCCCTCGGCCGCGCTTCGGATGAGCTCAGTAAGCGGCTCGACCGGGTCGCGGCGGAGCAGGTCGTTGACGCTGATCGGCCGAACGTCGCTGACCGTGAAGCGGCCGGAGACGATCTCCTCCGGCGCGGGAACCGTCTTTACGGCGAGGTTGAGCTTAGTGAGCCGCGAAATCGCTGCCAGCCGCTGTGACCTCGTCGCTTTCGGCAGCGCGAGGAACACCTCGTCGATCCCCACGGTGCGGACCAGCTCGGGGAGCGCCTTCGGCGCGTAGATTGGCGTCCGGGCGATGATCTGGCCATGGAGCGCAAGGTCGTCGTCGACGAAGGCGCAGAGCCGATATTCGGCGTTCCCCCGCATCGAATCGGCAAGGCTGATGCCTGCCTGGTTGGCGCCATAGATGACGACGTTGCGGGCACCTTCGCGCGGCTCGGCGGGCGCGTCGCGGACTGCCCCGGATACGAGGAGCGCCATGACGTAGCGCCCCATGAACAGGAGCAGGAACAGAAATCCCGCGTAGATGAACCCGACCGACCGCGGCACCATCATCAAGATGCCGTCCACCTCGATCTTCGCCTGGAGGACGTAAACCGTGGTCACCCAGGCGATCGCCGCGATCCCTGCGGCCCCGAGAAGCCGGGTCACCGCGCGGATATCGAAGTAACGCAGAACCATGCGGTAGATGTCGAGCTGTCGCAGCGCAGCCACGCCGAATAGGCATGAGACCGCCGCGGCAATCCACACGGCGAGGCTGATCGGCAAATAGATCTCGCCGAGCCGCGCGGAAAATGCAGCCCACAAGGCGGCGAGCATCGCGGCAATGTCATAGCCGATGAGCACCGCCCGCTTGCGCAGGCGACCCATGTTCGACAGGTGTCGGACGAGCTCGAAGATCATCTTTGTTGCGAACCCCGGTGGCTAGACTTCAGCTCAATACCGATTTCACAATCATTGCAAGCGCTTCCGCTCTTCTGGCGAGACTGGCGGGATCGAGAGTCGGGTGGACCTCGACCATCAGGCTGGTCTCGCCGAGCCTGTGCGCGACGGGAAGTTCGCGCTGATTCAGGTGGGCGAAGGCCTTCTCCCGATAAACCTCCGAGCAGGAGCCTGCGAAGACCCGCAGCCCGGCGTCGGCAGACTGACGGAGAATCTCGTCCCGCGCTTCCCTCGCCCCCTCCGCCACGTCGACGAAGGCGTGGAGCTTGTAGAAAGCGTGCCGGAAGCGAGCGTCGGGGAGGGGCAGGCGCAGGCCGGGCACCGATCCGAGCGCCTCCGCCCAGATCATCGCGTTCCGTGTCCGCAGCTCGCGCCACGCATCGAGCTTCTCGAGCTGCACCAGTCCGATCGCCGCCTGCGGACCGCTGAGGCGCCAGTTCGTGCCGAAATCGTCCTGCACCCAGCGGAAACCGGGCGCAGGCGGCTTCTCGGTAAGCTTCCGGCGGTTCTTGCCATGATCCTTGAAGGACCAGGCCCATTCATAAGGCCGTTCTTCCCTGAACGAGACGAAGCCGCCTTCGCCGCCCGTAGTGAGAATCTTGTCCTGGCAAAAGGAGAAGGCCGCGGCGTCGCCGAAGCTGCCGATGGTGCGCCCGCCGATCTCGGCGCCATGCGCCTGCGCGCAATCCTCGATCACCGGGATCCCGCGGCTCCGGGCGAGCTCCATGATCGGCTCCATGTCGACCGGCCAGCCGCCCAGGTGCACCGCGATGATCGCCTTGGTGCGATCGGTGAGGACTGCGGCGATCGTCTCTGCGGTGACGTTGCCGCTGTTCGCATCGACATCGGCGAAGACCGGCGTGGCGCCGACGAGCATGGCGCAGAACGCTGAAGCGGCGAAGGTGCGCGGAGTCGTGACCACTTCGTCGCCGGGGCCCACCCCGAAGGCGCGGAGCGCCAGCTCGAGCGCGACCGAGCCATTCGCGAGGGCGATGCCATGGACTCCGCCGAACCGCTCGGTAAGGGCCTTTTCGAAGGCGAAGACCTCTGGGCCCGTCCACTGGTTGACCCGGC
This sequence comes from Pseudomonadota bacterium, assembly GCA_023390415.1. Taxonomy (GTDB): domain Bacteria; phylum Pseudomonadota; class Alphaproteobacteria; order Sphingomonadales; family Sphingomonadaceae; genus Allosphingosinicella. Next base: position 29,398 of record JAEWCW010000212.1, read on the forward strand.
CCGAGCGAAGCACCGCAGCGACCGCCGCGATCTCGTCCTCCGCATAGGTCGGCCAATGCTCCTCGGGACGCTGAGCTAGCGAATGCCGCTCGTCGCCACCGGCAGAAAGATCACTTCGAATCGAAGCCGCTCCCATCATTCTTCCCTTTTTGCTCGGTGGCCGGCGTGCCCATGAACTCGGGCATTGTCGCGGATCCCTCGGCAGAGATGCCCCGGCTCGCAAACGCCCGCAGGACGGTGAGCCATAGAATCCGAAGGTCCAACCCGAAATTGCGGTGATCGACATACCACAGGTCGAGCGCGAACTTCTCGTCCCAGCTCAGGGCGTTCCGCCCGTTGACCTGTGCCCAGCCGGTGAGACCCGGCCGAACGTCATGCCGACGCGCCTGATCCGGCGTGTAGCGATCGAGATATTGCATGAGCAGCGGACGAGGCCCCACCAAGCTCATCTCTCCCTTCAGCACGTTCCACAATTGGGGGAGCTCATCAAGGCTGGAGGCGCGCAGAAGCCGGCCGAGCCGAGTGAGCCGCTGACCGTCGCTGGCGAGCGGATCCTCGCCAGCCGCGCTGATCCGCATGGTCCGGAACTTCGCCAGCCGGAAAGGGCGGCCATGAAGGCCCGGCCGCTGCTGCCGGAACATGATCGGGCGGCCCATGAAAAGGAGGATGAGCAGCGCGACGGCGGCGATCACCGGCGCCAGCACGACCAGCGCGATGGCCGATGCGGCGATGTCGAACAGGCGCTTCACAGGCCGGCCGCCGCAAGGAGCTGAGCGTTCACCGCCACGACGTCGAACCGCTCTTCGGCGATGCGCCGCGCCGCGTTCCCCATCGGCACGATCAGGTCCGGCTCCTTGATGAATCTCTCCATGGCTTCCGCCAGCGAGTGCGCGTCCCGTGGCGCGGCCAGGAAGCCGTTTACCCCGGCGTCGACCGTTTGACGACAGCCGGGCGCGTCCGTGGTCACGATCGGACGGCCCATCGCCATGGCCTCGAGCACGGAACGCGGCGTTCCTTCACGATAGGACGGCAGGACATAGACATTCGCCTGCGCGATTGCCGGCCGGACGTCGTCCAGCCGACCGTGAAATTCCACGCCCCCCGCGACGATGGCGTCGAGCTCCTCGCGCGAGATCGCATCGGGCGAATTGTCGAAATATCCGACCAGCGCAAATCGCGCATCCGGATAGCGCGCCTTCAGCATCCGCGCCGCAGCACCATATTCGCGGACCCCCTTGTCGCCGAGCAGACGGCTGACCATCAGGAAGCGTGCCCCGGCCGGCAACGGTGCCGGGGAGAATGCCGCGAGATCGATACCGGACCCGTTGACGACCACGGGCTCCGGGGCGGGAGGAAGGATGGCGCGCGCCGCGAAGAAATCGCGATCGTCGGGATTCTGAAAGACGATCGCCCGGCTCCGCCTGAGCGCCCGCCGATAGAGCCAGGTCGCTGCGCGCTCAGACAGCCGTCGCTTCAGCGACGTTCCCCCGCTGAACGCGAAGCCGAGGCCGGTGATGAGCGCGACGAACCTCGGCACGCCGGCGCGGGCGGCAGCCAGCGCGCCCAGAGTCACCGGCTTGACCGTGTAGGCGATCACCACATCGGGCCGGATCGCACGGAAGCTCCGCTCCATGGCGCGGATCGAGCCGGGCATGGCGAGCGGGTTCAGCCCCTGATTGTCGATCGGCACCTGGTGCGGCTCGGCGCCGATCGCGCGCAATCGATCGGCGAGCGCTTCGTCGATCGACGGTGCCATTGCGACCACGCGGTGGCCCGCCGCCACAAGCGCGCGGATCAGTTCGCCTCGGAAGTGGATCAGCGAGGGCGCGTAAGAGCCAAGGACGACGACGGTTGCCACGGCGCCCCCCTCACACCGGGAGCGGTTCGTGCGCGAGACGTGCCTTCCGCGCCCGCGCGGCGCGGCGCGAGGTGACCAAGGCCTGCACGGTCACGAACACGATGAGGAAGCCCGGAAGGACCATTGTCTTCTGACGAAGGGCGAGACCGACATTGTAATAGTCCATCGCCAGGGCGAGCGTGATGCCGACCGAGCTGATCAACGCATAGCGGACGAACGGAACCGACCGGAAGGCAGCGAACGCCGGTCCGATCCGCCAGGTCAGGATAAGGAAGATCAAGATCAGCGCCACGTTTTCGGCCGACGCAATCAGGCCGAACGCGTCGGCCGCGTCGAAGAAGAGTGGCCGGAACAGGAAGCTCAAGAGTTTGATCGGATAGGGCGCGGATCCGATACCCGAATTGCCCAGATCCTCCGACATCGCCACGGCATCGCGCGACGACAGGAAATCGCTGACCGAATCCGCGTTCGTCAGGTCCACGCCGAAGGTGCTGCCGATCGTCGCGACCGCGAAGCCAAAGGCGCCCAGAGAGCCGAGGATCAGGCCTCCGCGCAGCAGGGGATGGGCGGTTCGATCGGCCGACACCGTCATCGCGATCGCGGCGAAGGCGATCAGCGCGATGTGCGGCCGCACCATGAGCATGACCAACAGCGCGAACGCCAGAGCGAGATAGCGACGGCGCAATTGCATTACAGCCCAGATCGACAGGCACATTGCCATGAAGAGCGGCGCGTCCTTGCCGATAGCGCTCGTCCAAAAATGGAGGCCGGGGAGGAAGACGAGGCCGTAGCTCCAGATCGGTTGGCGCAAGTCGAGGCTCGCATAGATTTCCTCGATCGTCCGCATGAGGAAGGCGATTCCGAAAAACCCGATCGCCTGAAAGAGGAGGAAATAATCGAGATAGGTCCCGCCAATGATCCCCTTCAGGGTCTGGACCACCCAGAGAATGAATGCCGTAGAGAATCCGAAGCCATGGTCTGCGTACAGATTGAACGAATCCTGGTAGTACATCGCCGTATCTGCCGCGTTCGTCTGGACATAGCCATAATAGACGATGGCGCTCGCGACGTGCGCGATCAATGCAAGTGCGAAGACGGCGACCCGCAAACGAGTCCGTACTATGACCGCGAAAGGCCAGGCCGCGATCGACAACAGGATGCCGAGAAGGCCGACGAGGGTCATTGCGCGTCGCCTCTCACACGGCCTCCAGATGACGCGCAGCTGGTTCGGCGTCGCCTTCGGAGCGCCGCTTTCTCGGAACCGGCGGGGGCATGAGCGCAGCACAGGCGAGGGCGACGATCGCCGCAATCGCGCTGGTTCGCATCGGATAGTCTACAATGCTGTGCAGAAGGACGATCCCGATGATCACGCTTCCGGCGCGCGCTGCCGAAGCGCCCGCGCCGTCGATTCGCCAAGCCCAGATCGTCCGGCGCCCCCACCAGAAGAAGAACAGGCCGACCACGAGAAGGCCCGCCACGCCTTGCTCGAGGACGATCTCGAGATAGTCGTTATGCGCGTGGTTGGCATATTCCCGCTGCACCTGGAGCGGGTCCTGATAGCGCCTGAAGACATTGGCGAATGATCCGAGCCCGGTACCGGCGGGGAAGGAATCCGCAATCGCCTCGATCGTTGTCCCGGCGAGCTCGCCGCGGCTGGATTCGCTGTCGCTATACTTCTCCGCGAGCGCCTCCCGGTTGAGCGGCCCGGTGGCGGCGAAGGTGACGAAGGCGACGAGCAACACCGCGAGCGCGGCCTTCCAGGTGGTGCCGATCGTGCCGGCGGTCGCCCGTCGGTAGATGAGCAAGGAGGCGAATGCGGCGATGAGGAAGAGCCCGTAGCCGGCGACGGACCCACTCAGCGCGATCCCGCCGGTCAGGAACAATGCCAGCGCGGTCGTCATAACCATGCCGCCGCTGCGCTTTGAGCGGTCTCTGCGGGTCGCGAACCGCGCGCCGATCACCGCGACGCAGGGGAGCGCGCAAAGCAGCAAGGTCGCCTGGTGATTGATGTTCGAGAAGAACCCGACGGGCGAGCCCTGGTTGGTGATCTCGTAGAAGCGCAGATTGCTCCCGGTGCCGCCGAGCAGCTGAAAGATGCCGAGACAGATTGAGAGGGCCGCAACGAAGATCACCGCAGCGAACAGCCTCCGGCGCGCATCCGGTGCCAAAGTAACCGCGATCAGGAACAACGCGGCTGGGGGCAGCAGCCATAACAAGGAGGCGATGGTCGCAGATGGAGCGAGCGAGGCCGGCATGCCCTGTCCATCGATGCCGAGCATCTCCAGCCCCTCGGCGATCTCGCCACGATAGGGCAAGGCCTGCCAGAGCGCCGCCGGAAGCGGGACCAGGCTAAGCAATCCCCACCCGAGAAATAGGCCAAAGGCCGCGATCAGCCAGCGCGCCTCAGCGGGGATCGTGGCCCGTCTCGTCCACATCAGGGCGAGGATGATGATCACGGCCAGCGTCTGAAGAATGGCGTTTCCGACCGCGCCAGCACCGATCGCGCTCGCGCCGCCCAGCAGCAGGCACAGGACCAGGTAGATGATGGCGACGATGCCCCTGACCCGGCTACTCATCGAACGATCTCCAGGCCACGAAAACGCATCGTCACCGTCGTCGGAACGTCACCGGCTTCGGCGAGCAGCCGCAACCGCTGACCAGCACAGCCCGCCGGGACCGTGAAACGGACCTGCATCGGCCTGAAAGCCGCGGTCGCCGACGCAAGCTCCGCGCGCGCAAGTTCCGGCGAGCCGGCTTGGCAGGCGAGGGTCCAGGTGAGCCGGGAAGCCCCCGACGCGCCTTCGCCCGCCACGTCGAAGCGGAGCGTGTAACTCCCCGCCTGCAGCGCGAGCAATTGCTCCGCGAGGACGGCGTTGCTGCCTCCGAAATAGTCGGCATAGAGGTAGGGTTGCGGGCTTCCCGCATCGCGGATCTCAGCGCGACCGACGTCGGTCGCCTGCAGCGACCACCCGAAGGGCGCGTCCACGGCCCTGCCTGCAAATCGCGGATTCGCCATCAGCAGATTTGCGGCCCTCTCCTCGCGCGGCAACGTCCCCAGCCAGATCTCGCGCGCACGCGCAATCTGGCCATCTCCGACGAGCGCCGACATGAACAGCTCCCGCTCCAACCGTAGATCGGCGTCCGGCCGGCGGGCGCGCACTTCCTGCATCAGCGAATAGGCCTGATCCGGAGTCACCCCCTGCCCGCGCGCAATGGTGAAGAATGCCGGGCGCCAGGCCGGATTGCGGGCGAGCGCATCGGCCAGCAACCGGCGCCCCTCCGGCACCCGCACAAGCTTTGCGAGCTCGACCATCGCCGGTTCGAGCGCTTGTTGCCTCAGCAAAAGAGCCATTTCGAGCTCGTGGAGCCCGTCGGCGAGACGGCCCGCGCGGGTGTAGTAGCTGGAAAGCTGGAGGCGAGTCGGCATGAAGCTGCGGCGCCGGCGCCTCGCCTCCTCCATCAATGAGATCGCCTGACGCAAGTCGCCCCGTTGATCGGCCGCGAGCGAGGCAATGAAGAAGGGCTCGAAGGCGAGCGGCTCCGTCACAGCAGTCTGTTGGACGAGAGCGTGGACATCGGGCGTCACCCGGCGACCCGGCGCGAGCATTTCGTACAGTCTCAAGCGGAGGAATCCCGAATGCTCGGCAGGCGGCAAGGCCGCCGCGAGAGGATTCGTCGCCGCCAATGCCGTCCGAACGACCAGATAGAGGATCCCGATCGCAAGAAGGGTAGCCACGACCGCGGGAATGCGGTCGCGCAGCCGTACCGAACGCCTCCTGTTGCTCCCCACTTACGCGCTCTTCAGAAGCTGGATCTGCCTCTTAGGCTTGTCACCCTCACGATAGGCGTAAGCGTCCTCGCCATAGCCGTAGCCATAGCCGTAGCCATAACCGAACTTCTTGGCGCTGAACTTGGTCAGAATGCCTCCAAGGATGCGCGCGTCGACGGCCCTCAGTCGATTCACCGCATTGAGGGCGGCGGTGCGGCGGATCGAGCCCGCCTCGATCACGAACACCGTGCCTTCACAAAGCGAGGCCACCAAGGGCGAGTCCGCGAGCCCGAGCACCGGCGGTCCGTCGATGACGACATGATCGAACATCTTCGAGACCCGCTCGAGCAGCGGCTCGAACCGTCCGCCTGCCAGAAGCTCGGCAGGGTTCGGCGGAATGCGACCGGCCGACAGAAGGAAGAGACTTTCGAGCGTGGTCGGGCTGATCGCCGCCTCGACATTGTCCGAACCGGCCAGGAGGCTTGACAGTCCCTCGCCGTCCGGATCGCCGCGGAAGGTCGGCTTACGAAGATCGGAGTCTATGAGCAGCACCGACCATCCGAGCGTCGCCAGGGAATGGGCGATCGACAGCGCCGTCGTCGATTTGCCTTCGCTTGCGCGCGTGCTGGTCACGAACAACGTCTTGGGGACGCCATGATCGGTGGCGAACTGGAGGGCCGTGCGAACCGACTGGTAGGCCTCCGAAAGCTCCGAGCGCGAATCCTGGAGCTGCTCCTGGACATCGGCACTCTTGCCGGCCGAAGGTATGACTCCGAGCGCAGCGATCCGAAGCTTGGAGGTGAGGTCCTCGGGACTCTTGATCGTGTCGTCCATCCATTCGAGCGCGAATGCCGATCCAAAGCCGAGCACCAAGCCGCCCAGCAGGCCGATGAGGATGTTCAGAGGCAAGTTAGGCTTGAACGGCGACCCCGGCACTTCGGCACGATCGACGATCGAGATGATGTTGACCCCGACACCGCCCGCGACGCCGACTTCCTTGTAGCGCTGGAGCAGCGCGTCATAGAGGGCGCGGTTGGTATCCACCTCGCGCTGGAGGATCGTATATTGGATTGAGCGCCCACGAAGATCGAGGAGGCTCGAGCGGAGCCCGTCCACCCGCGCCTGCAATTGGCTTTCCCGGGCGCGCGCTGCTTCGACTTCGTTGCGAAGCGATGAGTTGACCGTCTGGGTCGCTTGAGCGATTTCCCGGTCGAGCGCCTCGATGCGGTTCCGCAGATTGACCATCGTCGGATAGTCCGGGCGAAAGACCCCCAGCTTTTCCTGATACTCAGACTGGAGCTGCGCCCGCTGCGAGGTCAGGGCCTGGACCGTCGGGTTGCCGATCGCCTCGGTCGTAGCACCGCCGCCCTGGGTCTGTCGGAAGCGTTCCTCGGCAGCGATCCGCTCCGTCCGCGCCCGCTGAAGCGCTTCATTGGCCTGCGTGATGGACTGCGCGTCGAGGGTCTGTTCCGACCGGCCGCCCTGCCCGCTGCCGCTGTCGATGTTGAGCGTGACGATGCCCTGTTGCTGGGCGTAGGCCACGAGCTGGCGTTCGGACTGCTCCAGTCGCGCACGGATCGTGTTGATCCGCTGCTCAAGATAGTTGCGTGCGTAGGAATTCGCCTCGTAACGCCGCTCGAGGTTGGTGCGGATGAACACGTCGGCATAGGCGTTGGCGATCCGCGCGGCCAAAGCCGGATCCGAGTGGACGACGCGCAGCCGGATGAGGCGGCTGTCGCGAACCGGCTCGACCTCGAGCTCTCCTGCCGACTGCTCCTGAAGGTTGAGTCCGCGCTGCACGCGTTCCGAGACGCTCCGGCTCTTGATCAGGCCAATCTGGGTGTTGACGAATTCGCGGTCCTGAGGCGCCGGAGCCTGCAGTTCACCCACCTGGACGGGGCGATCCGCATCGCGATTGACCTCCACAGTCGTTTCGGCCCGGTATAGGGGCTGGATCATCAGCGAGGCGGCGATGGCGATCAGGACGCAAGCGAGGACGATCGCGGCGATCAACCACCACCATTTGGCGATGACGCGCCAGATCTCGGCGGCGCTGACCGTCGCTCGACCTGCGGGCGCTTCGCCGGCGAGGGCGAGCTCACGCAGGCCAGTCGCCGGCACGAATGATTCGTCGCGCACAAGCGCAACGGATCTTGGTGGGAAGCCCCCGCTCTGCTCGTTCATTGATCGTCTGTCCGAAAATTAGGGAATAAGGGGCGCAAAATAGCCCAGGACCGGAAGCGTCGAAACGATCTCGCGCCAGACCGAACGGACACGCTGCCCGTCAACCACGATGATATCGTTGCCGTAGATCGTGGGGTCCTCAGACTCCGCGCGGCGGATCGAGCGCATATCGAAGGCCGCGGCCATGCGCTGGCCGTTGATTGTCCGGAAGACGACGACGCGAGCCGGATTGGCGTCGTCGGACATGCCCCTGGCGAGCGCGACCGCCCGCATCAGGGTGGTCGTGCCGCGAATCTCAACGACGCCGGGCTGCCGAACCGAGCCATCCACCGTGATGGTGTGCTGACTCTGCTCGGAAATGGCGACCTGGACGTTCGGCGATTGAAGGTAGCGCTGCGACAGGCGCTGCGCGATCAGGGTCGACAATTCGCTGGGCAGAAGATTCTGAACCTCGAGCTCGCCGATCAGCGGATATTGGATCTTGCCCTGAGCATCGACCTGGAACTCGCCGGATAGCTCGGCCACCTGAAAGACGGTGATGCGCAATTTGTCGAGCGGACCGATCCGCTGCTGCGCGGGAGACGGCGACAATGTCTCGACGTCCGGTGCAGCGAAGCCCGCCGGCTCATAAGGAACGCTTCCGCCGCGAGACGCGCAGGCAGAAAGCGTCGCGGCCAGCCCCATCACACCGAGCACCGCCAGAATTTGGCGTACAGCGCCATTGAAACGAATTCTGGTCACGAGTGTCTCACCCCAAAAACCAATCGACCATGTACACGATAGCATCCGAGGGTCAAAGCCTCGCCGAACCGCTTCCCCTGCGTTTTCCGCATCTTGGCGCCGCCGCCTGTGCAGGTCGACGCTTGGCTGCGGCGTTTGCCACGCCCATCGAACCCCGTCCAGACTTATCCTTGCGCATTTTGGCCGGCACACAATATCGCGACAGATCAGAGATGAGGTCGAATTCGTGCTGAAGCGTTTGTTCGGAGGATCGAAGAAGGCGAAGGGCGGTCCGCCGAACCTTCGTGCCTATGCCATTGGCGACATTCACGGCCGGCTCGACCTTCTGCGCCAGCTCATTCAGCAGATCGAGGCCGACAATTCGGCGCGTCCGCCCGCCCGAACCTATCTGATCTTCCTGGGTGACCTGATCGACCGGGGCCCCGATTCCAAGGGCGTGCTGGACTTTTTGATCTCGGAGCGGTTCGATTTCGCGACGACGATCTTCCTGAAGGGCAATCACGAGGAGTTCTTCCAGCGCGTGCTGGAGGGCGAGGAGAGCGGCGTGCTCGACTGGCTGACCTATGGCGGCTTCGAATGCGCCGAGAGCTACGGCGTCAGCCGCGGCTCCACTCTCAATGCCACGCCCGGCGGGATCGTCCGCCGCCTGCAGGATGCGGTTCCTGCGGCCCATCGCGACTTTATCCAGAACATGGCCGACACTTTTCGCTTCGGCGACTATGTGTTCGTCCATGCAGGCATCCGGCCGGGTGTCGCGATCGAGGAGCAAAGCCCGAAGGATCTCCGCTGGATCCGCGACGGGTTCCTGGATTGCAGCAGCGATCACGGCTGCATCGTCGTCCACGGCCACACCATCGTCGAACGCCCGGAACAGCATTCGAACCGGATCGCGCTGGATACCGGCGCCTATCGCAGCGGCGTCCTGACCGCGCTCGGCCTCGAAGGAACCGAACGCTGGTTCATCCAGGCCGTCGCCGACGCTCATGGAAGCGGGCACGCGGCCTTGGCAATCTAAGGCTGCACGGATAAGGCGCGCGCTTCCGCAGTTTTTTCGCCTCCGGACGCCACGCTCAATGACCACGCTCGTCACCGGCGCTGCCGGATTCATCGGATTTCACGTCGCGTCCCGGCTGATGGCGCGCGGCGACCGCGTGATCGGCCTCGACAACGTCAACGATTATTACAGCACGCAGCTCAAGCGCGACCGGATCGCCGAGCTTCGCCGCGGCCACAACAGCTTCGATTTCCTCGAGGTGGATTTCGCCGACGACAGGGCGCTCGAGGCGGCGCTGGCCGGCAAGGAGTTCGACCGGATCGTCCATCTCGGCGCCCAGGCCGGCGTGCGCTATTCGATCGAAAATCCGCGGGCCTACGTCCAGTCCAACCTGGTCGGCCACCTCAATTTGATGGAGATCGCCCGCCACCGCGGCTCCTCGCACCTCGTCTACGCCTCCTCCTCCTCGGTCTATGGCGGAAACGACACTTTGCCGTTCCAAGTCGAGGACCGGGTCGATCACCCGCTCTCGCTCTACGCCGCGACCAAGAAGGCGGACGAGCTGATGAGCGAGACCTACGCCCATCTCTACCGGCTGCCGCAGACGGGCCTACGCTTCTTCACCGTCTACGGGCCCTGGGGCCGGCCGGACATGGCGATGTGGCTATTCACCAAGGCGATCCTCGCCGGCGAGCCGATCAACGTCTTCGGCGAAGGAAACATGCGCCGGGACTTCACCTATATCGACGACATCGTCACCGGCGTGGTCGCCGCGCTCGACAACCCGCCGCCCGACGATGGCGCGGAGAAGGCCGGCGGCAGCAAGGGGCCGCATCGCCTCTACAATATCGGCAACCACCGCTCCGAGGAGCTGACCCGGATGATCGGCCTGATCGAGCAGGCCTGCGGGCGCGAGGCGGAGAAGGTGCTGATGCCGATGCAGGCCGGCGACGTCCGCGACACCTATGCCGACATCAGCGCCATCCAGCGCGATCTCGGCTTCCAGCCGACCACCGCGATCGACGAAGGCGTGCCGAAATTCGTCGCCTGGTACCGGGATTATCACGGCGTCTGAAGCGGTTGACTTGGGCGGCCCTGAAGCGCAGCTTGGCATGAGATGACGAACGCAGCCCATCCCTTCAGCGATTACCGCGCCTCCGGCGCGGCCGCTGCCGCTGCGCTCTACTATTACGTCTATCGCACCGCCCGGGCGGGACCGATCTGACGCGCTGATTTCAAGGCCTGTTCACCGATCGAACCCCGTCCGGACCTGCCGGGCGGGGTTTTCTTTTGCACCCGAAGGAAGCCCTATGTTCACCGACTTCACGCTCGACGCCGTCGACCGCCCAGCAACCGACTGGACGATCCCGCAACGCTGGGACCGGTTCACGCCGGAGGACCATCGGGTCTGGGACCTGCTGTTCGCGCGCCAGCAGGAGATGCTTCAGGGCCGCGCGGTCGAGGCCTTCTGGGAAGGGCTCGACGTCCTCCACCTCTCCCGCCCCGGAATCCCGGAGTTCGGCGAGCTCAACGCGCGGCTGTCCGCACGCACCGGCTGGACCGTCGTCTCGGTCCCGGGGCTCGTCCCGGACGACGTCTTCTTCCGCCATCTCGCCGAGCGGCGATTCCCGGCCGGCAACTTCATCCGCTCGGCCGACCAGCTCGACTATCTCGAGGAGCCGGACGTTTTCCACGACGTGTTCGGCCATGTGCCGCTGCTCGCGATCCCTGCGGTCGCCGACTTCATGCAAAAGCTGGGTCAGCTCGGCCTCGAGGCGCTCGCCCGCGGCGACATGCACCGGCTCGCCCGGCTCTACTGGTACACCGTCGAGTTCGGGCTGATGCGCGAGGCCGAAGGCCTGCGCATCTTCGGGGCCGGAATCCTTTCCAGCTTGGGCGAATCGCACTATTCGATCGAGAGCGAGACGCCGCTGCGCGCGCCGTTCGAGCTCAAGCGGGTCCTGCGCACCCGCTACCGCAGCGACGCCTTCCAGGAAGGCTATTTCGTCATCGAGAGCTTCGATGCGCTGCTTCGACTGGTCGCGGAGGCGGATTTCCCGGGCCTGTGTAATGCGCTTCGGGGCGCCCCCGATCTCGTGCCCGGGGGACGGCCGCGTCAGATAGTCCAGCGCTCCACGCTGGGAAATTCGCGGCCGCGATAGAGGTTCTTGAGGTCGGCAAGCAGGCCGCCCTCCGCAACCAGGCCCGTGACCTCGGCATCGGCCAAGGCCCCATATTCGGTATGCGGCACCGCCACGAGGACAGTGTCGTAGGCACCGCCAAGAGCGCCAGATGCCAGCTCCAGCCCATATTCGTGGTGCGCCTCGGCGGGGTCGGCGAGCGGATCGTGGACGGTGACCTCATGGCCGAGCGCCTCCAGCCGGCGGATCACGTCGATCACCCGGCTGTTGCGCAGATCGGGCACATTCTCCTTGAAGGTGAGGCCCATCACCAGCACCGAGCCGGGAACGCCGCGCTTCGCGTGAATCTGGTCGGCGACCCACCCCCCCATGCCGTCGTTGATCGAGCGCCCCGACAGGATGACCTGGGGATCGAGCCCGAGCTGCTGGGCGCGGAAGCTGAGATAATAAGGATCGACGCCGATGCAGTGGCCGCCAACGAGGCCGGGTTGGAATTTCAGGAAGTTCCACTTGGTCCCCGCCGCCTCGAGCACGTCCCACACCGAGATGTCGAGCTTGCCGAAGATCTGGGCGATCTCGTTCATGAACGCGATGTTGATGTCGCGCTGGGCATTCTCGATCACCTTCGCGGCCTCCGCCGCCTTGATCGACGCGGCGCGGAAGACCCCGCCGGTCGTGACCGCGCCGTAGACGTCGGCGAGCAATTCGGTGACCTCGTCATTCTCGCCGGCGATCACCTTCTGGATCTTGTCGACCGTATGCTCCCGGTCCCCCGGATTGATCCGCTCCGGCGAATAGCCGAGGAAGAAGTCGCGGCCCCGCTTCAGGCCGGACACCTCCTCGAGCAGCGGCCCGCAAATCTCCTCGGTGACCCCGGGATAGACGGTGCTCTCATAGACGATGACCGGCTGAAGGGCGGGATCGAGCAGTGCGGCGACGGCGCGCGTGGCGCCGATCACGGGCTTGAGGTCCGGCTTGCACTCGGCATCGACCGGGGTGGGCACGGTGACGATGTAGAGATCGCCAGGCTCCAGCCCCTCGACGCTGTCGGTCAGGGCGAGCCGCGACTCGGCGAGCGCGTCCCGCGATATCTCGCGGGTCCGGTCGTGGCCGGCCCGAAGCTCTTCGATGCGCCCCGAATCGATGTCCAGGCCGGTCACGCGGAAGCTCTTGGCGAGCGCGACCGCCAGCGGCAGGCCCACATAGCCGAGGCCGATCACGACGATATGGTTGGCGGTCATGTCCTGCCCTTGGTTCGCATTGTGGATGGAGCCCCGCCCCTTTGCGCGGCTTTCAGTCGGAGGCGGGGGCGCTTGTCAATCCCGGCGGCCGCGGCGGGGCTCGTCTCGATCCTCCTCCTCGTCGGCGCGCTCCTCGCCGGGCTCGCGGATGATTCGGGCTGCGGGGCGGGCGGCGAGCCATTCGCGATTCGTGCGGATCAGCGAAGCGGTGAAGGCGCCCGGCCGACGGGTCAGGCGCCGCGGCAGCTCGGCGACCATCCCGATCGCCGCCGCAACGTCCGCGATGAAGTGGACGCAATTGCGCCGGTTCAAGCTGTATGAGGGCTGGCGCTGGGTCCGGTAGCGCTCGACCGTGGCCATCACCGAATCATATTCCGCATCGGTCAGAGTCACGGCGAAATGCGCAGTCCCGTTCCTTATGTAACCGTCTCCGGCCGTATCGACCTTGCCGCGAACCGAGCCGAACAGAAGTGCGGGCGTGACATGTGTGGCCGTGAAGCCATAGTTGGTGTCGATTCTGTCGCCGCCGCGATCGGGCGTGCCGACCAGAGTGACGAATCCATGCGGGAACTGGCTGCCGAACTCGCGGGAATAGAAGGTGATCTCGACCGCGGCGAAGGCCGCCGAGTTGATCGACATCAACAAGATGGCGACCATCGGCGCCAGAGCCTTGCGCATCCATGCGGAGGCCCGAATCCCGATCGCTGTCCCCATCGTCGACCTCAACAGATTGAAAAGGCAAGAAAACGGCGCCTCCGAGGCGCCGGGAGAATGCTTCGCGCCTCCGCGCAGGAATGGCAAGGGACTTTAGTTGAAGCGCCGATGAACTTTCCTGGGGGACCCGCGTTTCGCGCTTTCAGACTTCGTAAACACAGGGCTGGTTACTGGTCTGAGGCATCGGAATCGGCGCAATTCGGGGCTGGACAGTCGTGGGGTGCTTCGATATCAGGAAGCGTAAATCAAAAGACCAGACGTTGTTGAAGGGAGAAGCTGACGTGGTTTTCAAGAAAGCGATCACTGCGGTGTCGGCCGTGGCTCTGCTTGCCACTCCGACCATTGCCGCGGCACAGACCGCGCCTGTCGAGCCGGCGAGTGAGTCCGTCGAGGGCAGCGAGCTCCGCGGCGGGTTCATCATCCCGCTGATCGCACTCATCGCGATCATCCTCGGCATTCTCGCGGCGACGCACGACGACGACGACGATCTGCCGCACAGCCCGTAAGGGCATAGCGGACAGGATTGTCAGCTAAGGATTGACGGCCGGGTGAGACTTCTCATCCGGCCGTTTTCTTGTCCGCCGGCGGTGATGCCGGCCTGTGGGATCGAGCGGGACACGGCGTGCGCAAGGCCTTCGCCTTCTTCCTGACCCTCCTTGCCGCCACCCCCGCCATGGCGGCGCAGACGGCGCCCGTGACTGCTGCCGGAGACGGCAGCTATCTTCGCGAGACCGACTATCGGGTTCAGGCGATCGTCTATCGCCTCGGCGCCGCAGGCCGCGCCCTGTGCAGTGAGACCCTGCCGCTGAGCGGCCTCGCCTTCCACCACCTCGCCGAATATGGCGCCGCCGACCGGGCGCGCGCAATCGCCGACTACGGCATCGACCGGGGCCCCGGAATCCTTTCGGTCATCGAAGGCAGCCCGGCCGCACGCGCCGGCCTGCGCGCTGGCGACGTGCTCACCGCGGTCAACGGCACGCCACTGCCGGATCCGGCGACCATCGCAGCAGCGGCAGACTGGCGACCCCTCACCGTCGCCACCGAGAGCGGAATCGAGGACCAGCTCCGGCTCGGGCCCGCGCGGCTGGATCTGCTTCGGGCCGGCCAGCCGCTGACGGTGACGCTCGTGGCGGAGCCCGGCTGCCCGGCGCGCGGCCGGCTCGCCCGGTCGAACCAGGCCAATGCCTTTGCCGACGGCCGCTACGCGATCATGACCACGCGCTTCCTCGGCTTCTTCAGGAACGACGGGGAACTGGCCGTCGCCATGGCCCATGAGCTCGCCCACAATATCCTGCGCCACCCGCAACAGCTCGAGGCGCAGGGCGTGCCCCACGGCATGATGCGCCATCTCGGCCGCAACGCGCGGCTGGTGCGGGCCACCGAGATCGAAGCCGACCGGCTGTCGGTGCGCCTGCTCGCCGCCGCCGGCTATGATCTCGATTCGATCATGCCCTTCTGGGAGCGCGTCCACGGCCGAAGCGATTCGGTGCTCTACCTGATCAGCGCCCACCCGAGCCTGTCGGCGCGGCGGCGGGTGATCGAGGCGGAGATCGCGGCGGTTCGTGCGGCCGCAGCGGCCCGGCCTTGATCCTCGCCGCAATCGTCTTCGTGATGGCGGCGGTCTCGGGCTTCCTGGCCTTCCGCCTGGGCCGGGCGCGCGATGGCGCGAAGCCGGTCAGTCCGGGCCTCGCCCGGCTCGCCTTCATCCTTGCTTATGCCTGGCTGATGCTGTCCGCCCTGCTCTTCGCTTGGGCGACCTATCGCGCGACGCGCTGAGCCCGCTCGATCAGGGCGGCGAGGCCGAGGACGAGGCCCGCCGACAAGCTGTCGGCGATCCAATCGACGATGTCGCCGTCGCGATGGAGGCTGGGCACCAGCTGCACGATCTCGATCAGCGCGCCGAACAACGACAGGCCGGCGAGCAGGACCAGCTTGTTCGTCCGCCGATAGGCCAGTGAGGCAAGCGCCGCGAGTACCGCAAAGGCGATGATGTGGAGGATCTTGTCGGGCGGATCGCCGGGCACGCGCGGCGGCTGCGGGAGCGCCGCCATGACGAATGCGAACAGGGTAGCCGCCCAGAAGGCGAGGCGGAGAAGACGCGTCATCCGCCTGTTGCTAGCCGCTGCGCCTATTCGGCGGCAACTGCATCGACGCTGTGGCTCCGCCGGCGAAGGTCGGCGACGCAGCGGCCAGCGCTGCGGCCGTCCCAGAGCGCGGGGATCCGCCCGGTTCGACCCGCGGCGAGCGCCTCGGCCAGCGCCGCGTCGAGCGTCTCGGGGTCGACCAGACGGTTGGTCCCCTGGCTGACGGTGATCGGGCGCTCGGTGGTCCGGCGCAGCGTGAGGCAGGGGATGCCGAGATAGGTCGTCTCTTCCTGGATCCCGCCGCTGTCGGTGATCGCCGCCGCTGCGCCAACGACCAGGCTCATGAAATCGACATAGGGAAGCGGCGGGAGCAGCCTGACCCCGGCCGCGGCCAAGCGCGCGTCGAGGCCGGAGCTGGCGAGCCTGGCCGAAGTGCGGGGGTGGACCGGAAAGACCAAAGGCAGCCGGCTTTGCAGGCGCTCGAGCGCCGCAACGAGACGACCGAGCTCGGCCGAATCGTCGACGTTGGAAGGGCGGTGGAGCGTGACGACGCCGTAGCCGCCGGGCGCCAGGCCGTGGCGGGCGGGCGCGCCGGCCGCCTCGATCGCCGGGCGGACCAGCTCGAAGCTGTCGATCATGATGTTGCCGACGCGAGTGATCCGTGCCGGATCGACGCCCTCGGCGAGGAGATTGGCGTCGGCGTCGGGCGACGGAGTCCAGAGCGCGTCCGCGAGCGCATCGGTCACGATGCGGTTGACCTCTTCGGGCATCGCCCGGTCGCAGCTCCTGAGGCCGGCCTCGAGATGGACGAGCGGGATTTGGAGCTTGGCCGCGACCATCGCGCAGGCGGCTGTGGAATTGACGTCGCCGGCCACGATCAGCCAGTCGGGCCGCGCCGCCATCGCCACCTTCTCATAGGCGATCATAACCCCTCCGGTCTGCTCGGCATGGGTGCCGGAGCCGACTCCGAGATGATGATCGGGCGCCGGAAGCCGAAGGTCCGCGAAGAAGGCGTCGGACATGTTGGCGTCGTAATGCTGGCCGGAGTGAATCAGCACCGGCGCGAAATCGAGCGCGGCCTGGAGGGCGTGCCAGAGCGGCGCCACCTTCATGAAATTGGGCCGCGCCGCGGCGACGAGATGGACGGTCCGGACGGTCATCGCCGCCGGCTATAAAGAAGGACCCGTTAAAGCTTCGTCCTCAGCGACCAAAGCTCCGGAAAGGCGCGCTTGCCGAGGGTCGACCGGAGATAGGGGACGCCGGGTGTCCCACCGGTGCCGCGCTTGAAGCCGATGATGCGCTCGACGGTGATCACATGCTTGTGGCGCCAGGTGGCGAGCGCGTCGTCGAGATCGACCAGCTTCTCGGCGAGCTGGTAGAGCGGCCAATGCGCCTCTGCGTCGCGATAGACGATCGACCAGGCGTCCTCGACCGCCTCGCTCGGACGATAAGGCTGGGTCCAGTCCCGCTCCAGCACCTCGTCCGGAAGGGTGAAGCCGGCGCGGGCGAGGGCGCGATTGGCCTCGTCCCACAGGCTCGGCTCGGAGAGGGCGGCGGAGAGCGCCTCGTGCGGCGGGCTGCCCGGCTGGTGATAGGAGAGGAAACCGGCCTCTTTGACGCCGAGCAGATATTCGATCTCGCGGAACTGGGCGGACTGGAAGCCCGAGGAGCCGCCGAGGACTCCGCGAAACTGGAGATAGTCGGTCGGGGTCAGCGTCGAGAGCACGTCCCAGCTCAAGGTCAGCACTGCCTGGATCCGCGAGACTCGGGAAAGGATCTTGTGGACCTCGATCAGCCGGTCCGACCGGACCAGCTCGCGGGCGAGCTTGAGCTCGCGCACGGTCTGCTTCAGCCAGAGCTCCTTCGCCTGGTGGATGACGATGAACAGCATCTCGTCATGGTGGTCCGAGATCGGATGCTGGGCGGAAAGGAGCGAATCGAGGGCCAGATACTGGCCGTAGGTCATGTCCTTGGCGTCGTCGCTCACGTCGTCAGCCATGGGTTGCGAAGACCGCGCGGCGGCCGCCGGCGCCGCCGAAGGCGAAGACCTGATAGCGCTGCCGCTCGTTGTGACCGACGTCCATGCCGGGCGAGCCGAGCGGCATTCCAGGGACCGCAAGCCCGCGGAAGGGACGAGGCCGCGCCGCGACCAGGCGCTGGATGTCGGCAGGCGGGACATGGCCTTCGACGACCACGCCGTGGATCAGCGCGGTGTGGCAGGATTGCAGGTCCTGGGGAACGCCGTGGCTGCGCTTCAGCGCCTGCATGTCGGCGGTGGGGATGACCTGGAGCCGTCCGCGGAAGGCGGCCTCGACGCGCTCGCCCCAATGGGCGCAGCAGCCGCAGCTCGGATCCTTCCACATCACCAACGGCCCGCGCGCCTGGGCGAGCGCGGCACCCGGGAGCGCGAGTCCGGCGAGGCCCGCGCCGGTGCCGGCGAGGAAGGTGCGCCGATCGATCTTCATCGAAATTCTCCTAGACGCGTTCGGCGGTCGAGACGACGTCGGTCGCGCGCAGGGCCGCCAGGATGCGCATCAGATGCTGCACGTCATGCACCTCGATGTCGAGGTGGAAGGTGTGGAAGGAGCCGTCGCGGGCCGTCTGATCCATCGAGACGATATTGGCGCCGTGCGCACCGAGGATTCCGGCGACGACGGCGAGGCTTCCAGGCTCGTTCTTGATCACCAGGCAGAGGCGCGCCGTGCCGCCGTCCGATTCGTCGCCCCAGGCGAGATCGACCCAGTCCGCATCGACTCCGTCGGCGAGCTGGTCGCACCCGATCGTGTGGACCTCGATCCCCTCCCCCTCGCGGCGCAGGCCGACGATCCGGTCCCCCGGAATCGGGTGGCAGCATTCAGCGAGCTGGAAGGCGACCCCGGGCGTGAGGCCCTTGATCGAGATCGCCCGGCGCTGCGGCGGGGCCTTGACCCCCGCCTTGCCGGCCGAGCCGGGCATCAAAGCCTCCATCACGGCGACATCGTCGATCCGCTTGAGGGCGATCGCCTCCATCAGGCTGTCATCGTCGGGCACGTGGAGGCGCTTCAAGGCCTCCGCCATCGCCTCCCAGCCGAGCTGGACGGGAAGGCGCTGGACGATCTCGTCGAAAATCTTGCGGCCGAGCGCGATCGTCTCCTCGCGCTCCTTCGACTTGACGAAGCGGCGGATCTTGGCGCGCGCCTTGCCGGTCACGACAAAGCTCAGCCAGGCCGGCTGCGGATGCTGGGCCTTGGAGACGAGGATCTCGACCTGGTCGCCATTGTCGAGCGGCGTCCGCAGAGGCATCACGCGGCCGTTGATCTTGGCGCCGACCGTCTGGTCGCCGAGATCGGTGTGAACCGCATAAGCGAAGTCCACCGGGGTCGCGCCCTTGGGAAGCTGGATCAGCTCGCCCTTCGGCGTGAAGGCGAAGATCCGGTCCTGGTACATCGCCATCCGGGTGTGCTCGAGCAGCTCCTCGGCACTTCCGGCATGTTCGAGAATCTCGACAAGATCATTGATCCAGGGATGCTCCGCCTCCGCGGCTTCCTGGCCTTCCTTATAGGCCCAGTGGGCGGCAAGGCCGTGCTCGGCCTTGGCGTGCATGTCCGCGGTGCGGATCTGGATCTCGATCCGCATCTGCTCGTCGTGGATGACGGTCGTGTGAAGCGACTGATAGCCGTTGCGCTTCGGAGTCGAGATGAAGTCCTTGAACCGGCCAGGGACGACCGGCCAGCGCTGGTGGATGAGGCCCAGCGTGCGATAGCATTCCTCGACCGAGCCGACGATCGCACGGAACGCCATCACGTCGGACAGTTGCTCGAAGCTGACATGGCGCTCGGCCATCTTGCGCCAGATCGAATAGGGATGCTTCTCCCGGCCCTGGACCTCGGCCTCTACGCCGTTCGCCTCGAGATGCGCCTTGATGCCCCGGGCGATGCGCTCGATCAGTCCGCCCTCGCCCTTGTGGAGCTGCTCGAGCCGCTTCGAGACCGAGGCATAGGCGTCCGGCTCGAGCTCGCGGAAAGCCAGCGTCTGCATCTCGGTCATGAACTCGTACATGCCGATCCGCTCGGCGAGCGGCGCGTAGATATCCATCGTCTCGCGCGCGATTCGGCGGCGCTTCTCCGGGTTCTGGATGAAGTGGAGCGTGCGCATGTTGTGCAGGCGATCGGCGAGCTTGACGAGGAGCACGCGGATATCGCCGGACATTGCGAGCAGGAACTTGCGCAGATTTTCCGCCGCGCGCTGGCTCTCGCTCTGCGCCTCGATTCGGCTGAGCTTGGTGACCCCGTCGACCAGCCGCGCGACATTGGGACCGAACCGGTCCTCGATCTCGTCATGGGTGGCGACCGTGTCCTCGATCGTGTCGTGGAGGATCGCGG
Source organism: Pseudomonadota bacterium (assembly GCA_023390415.1). Lineage (GTDB taxonomy): Bacteria > Pseudomonadota > Alphaproteobacteria > Sphingomonadales > Sphingomonadaceae > Allosphingosinicella. Next base: position 49,485 of record JAEWCW010000212.1, read on the forward strand.
TGACGATCGTCTCGTCGTCGAGCCGGAGATCGGTGAGGATTCCGGCGACTTCGATCGGGTGGGAATAATAAGGATCGCCCGATGCCCGCTTCTGCGATCCATGCGCCTTCATCGAGAACACGTAGGCGCGGTTGATCAGCGCCTCGTCCGCATCCGGGTCGTACGCCTTGACCTTTTCTATGAGTTCATACTGCCTGAGCACCGCACCACCATGTGGTGCGGCGCTCCGGTGTTGCAAAGCAAAAAGTGGCGGATGGGCTCAGCGCGCGCGCCGGTTGCACACCTCGAGCGCGTCTGCGTCGAAGGATCGACCCCCGGCGCTGAAGCTGGCGAGCTGACCGACCTCGCGGGCGAGCACCGAGCAGATGATCTCGGGCCGGGTGGAGCCGCGGGCGGCGGCGCAGCCCGAATCTCCGCAGCGGAAGATGGTGTCGCGCACCACCAGCCGGGCTTCGGCCGCGGGCGCTATCGGCTGGGCACGGAAGTGGACTTGGCTCGCCATCGCGGGGCCGGCGGCGGCGGCGAATGCGACGGCGGCGAAAATGGCGGCGAACAGAGTGGAAAGAAGCTGGCGGGTCATCGGAAAACCTCCCTTCTTAGGTTTCACGATGAAACTTATATGCCGATTCGGTTGCGTTGTGCAACGGAAAAATGCATGGTGGCGCCAGCACCGAAACAAGTTAGGGTTTGCGGGTCGTGGTGAATGCCGAGAAGATGAAGGCGATCTACGCCGAATGCGGGATTTCCGCCGCATTGGAGGTGGTCGGCGAGCGCTGGTCCTTCCTGATCCTGCGCGGCGCCTTCAACGGCCTTCGCCATTTCGAGGAGTTCCAGCAGACGCTGGGGATCGCCCGCAACATCCTGTCGAACCGGCTCGGCCGTCTGGTCGAGCACGACATATTGATGCGGCAGGCCGATGCGGCCGACCGACGCAAGATCGTCTACCGGCTGACCGAGAAAGGGCGCGCTCTGCTACCCGTGCTGATCGCGCTCCGCCAGTGGGGCGAGCACTGGGTGTCCCACGTCCCCTCCAACCCCGTCCTGGTCGAGCGCCGCACCGGCCAGCCGATCGAGCAGATCGCTGTCCGTTCCGCGGACGGTCATCCGCTCAGCCTCACCGACCTCGACTGGATCGACGCGGCCGAGCTCCGCGCCAGGGATGAAGCGGCCGCCTAAGCGCGCGGCTTCAGAGCAAGCGGCAGATCGTCGAACAGGCTCGTCTCGCCCGGGCGGCGCGCACGCTCGATCTCCAGGATCTTGAGCTTGGTCATCGCACCGCCGGGCGCCGAGAAGCCGCCGCTCTTGCCGCCGGCGGCGAGGATCCGGTGGCAGGGAATGACGATCGGCACGGGATTGCGCCCGAGCGCGGCGCCGACCGCCTGGGCCGCACCGGGCGATCCGATCGCCTTCGCGACCTCGCCGTAGGTGCGAGTCTCGCCCTGTGGAATGGCCCGCGTGTGTTCGAGCACCTTGCGGTCAAGCTGGCCGAGGCCGCCGAGATCGACCGGAATCGCCGCGAGATCGACCTGCTGCCCGGCGAGCAGCCGCTGGACGAGATCGATCGCTGCTTCGACGAAAGGCGGCGGCGCCTCCTCGATCGCGCCCGGAAAACGCGCGCGCAGGCCGGCCACGTCGGCCGGCGGAAGGGCCGCACCTACGACAAGGCCGCCGCGCCACAGGAGGGCGCAGCGGCCTATCGCCGTCTCGAACCGGACGAAGCCGGGCTTATTCGTAGTCGCCGCCCGTATTGGTGTTGCGCGGCGGGGCGGCAGCGGTGAGGCGCAGCGCCTCGGCCGAAGCGGAGAGCGAGCCGACCTCGTCCGGCGCGTCGTCCTCGTCGACCTGGACGCGCTGGAGCGACGAGACCAGGGCCTCCTCGAGATGCTTCGGCCTGATCGTCTCCTCGGCGATCTCGCGCAGGGCGACGACCGGATTCTTGTCGCGGTCGCGGTCGATGGTCAGCTCCGCGCCGCCCGACACCTGGCGCGCGCGCTGGGCGGCGAGCAGGACGAGATCGAAACGGTTCGGAATCTTGTCGACGCAATCTTCGACGGTGACGCGGGCCATGGTTCGGCTCCCAGGAAAATCAGGACTTTGGGAAAGGCGCGCGCCTACACGCACGCCCCTTTCGAGTCAATGTAAGGACAGTCGGGCGCTGGCGCTAGACCCGCATCGGCATCAGGACGTAGAGCGCCGGGGCCTTGTCGTTCTCGCGGAGCAGGGTGGGCGCTGCGGGGTCGGCGAGGTGGACCTCCACGGCGTCGCCTTCGATCTGGCCGAGAATGTCCAGCAGGTAGCGCGCGTTGAAGCCGATCTCGAGCGCGTCGGCGCCATAATCGCCGGCGACTTCCTCGGCCGCAGTGCCATTTTCCGGCGAGGTCACCGAAAGCGTCACCTTGTCGCGCTCGAGGCTGAGCTTCACGGCTCGGGTCTTCTCGCTGGCAATGGTGGCGACACGGTCGACGCCTTCCTCGAACGAGCGCGGATCGATCTTCAAAAGCTTGTCGTTCGCGGTCGGGATCACCCGGCTGTAATCGGGGAAGGTGCCGTCGATCAGCTTCGAGGTGAGGATCGCGTTGCCGAGGCCGAAGCGGACCTTCGTCTCGGACAGCGAGACCTGGACGGTGCCATCCACCTCGTCGAGCAGCTTGCGCAGCTCGGCGACGGCTTTGCGCGGAATGATCACGTCCGGCATGCCCTCGGCGCCGGCGGGACGCGGCACGGTGACGCGGGCGAGCCGGTGGCCGTCGGTCGCGGCAGCCTTCAGCACCGGCTGCGATTCGTCCGAGACGTGAAGGAAGATGCCGTTCAGATAGTAGCGCGTCTCCTCGGTGGAGATCGCGAAACGGGTCTTGTCGATGATCTGCTTCAGTGTCTCGGCCGGGAGCTCGAAGCTGGTCGGAAGCTCGCCCTCGGCGATCACGGGGAAGTCGTCGCGCGGGAGGGTCGCGAGGTTGAAGCGGGCGCGACCGGCATTGACCTGCATCTTGCCGTCGGCGGCGTTGAGCTCGACCTGCGACCCTTCGGGAAGCTTGCGGGCGATCTCGAACAGGGTGTGGGCGGCGACGGTGGTCGCGCCCGGCTGGTGGACCTGGGCCTCGACCGTGTCGTTGATCTGGAGATCGAGATCGGTGGCCATCAGGCGGAGCGTTCCGTCGTCACGCGCCTCGATCAGCACATTCGAGAGGATCGGAATCGTGTTTCTGCGCTCAACCACCGAATGGACGTGGCCGAGGCTCCTGAGGAGCGTAGCCCGTTCGATCGTCGCCTTCATCACTAACCCCCGAAATCTGGTGTTTGGTCCGGGACAGTAGAGCGACGCGCCCCGCACTTCCAGAGGGAGGTGCACGAAAATTCGTGGATGAAAAAAGGGCCGGAGCGTCGCCGCCCCGGCCCTTTCGATCGCGTGCTACTGCCGATCAGAAGCGCAAGCCGACGCCGCCGACCACCTGATGGCGGTCGAAGCCCTGCTCGTAGTTCGAATAGCGATATTCGGTCTTCACGAAGGCGTTGGAGCCGAGCGCGAACTCGAGACCGCCGCCGACGCGGACGCCGTCCAGATTCTGGCGATCGGTGAGATCGAGCGCCGCATTGGTCGGATGGTCGTAGGAGGTGGTCACCCGGGCATTGGTGTAGCCGGCGCGGGCATAGACCAGCATGTTCGATCCGACCGCCGCGCCGATGCGGGCGCCGGCATAGAGATCGCGGCCGGCACGGGCGCAGAGTTCGTCGCCGGTGACGATGGTGCCCGCGACGCACTCGTCGAGGTTGGACTTGTTGATCTCGCCGTCCACGCCGAAGACCAGGCCACCCGACTGGATGTCGTAGCCGACACCGACGCCGTAGAGCAGGCCGTCAGCAGACTCTTCCTCAACGTCAGTCGTATCATAACCGACAATGCCTTCAACGCGCAGGCCCGAGAAATTGCCCCCGCTCTGAGCAAAAGCCGGCGTCGCCAGAGAACTGGCGAGCAGAGCGGCTGCGATATACTTACGCATTAGTAACTCCCAATTTATAGTCTTCATGAGACGAACGCCTCAACCGCAGCCAATGACGAAGGTTTCCTGAACGGCGCATAAACGCGATTTAGCGTTGCAATTCCGCCACAGGCCGTAGAGACTTAAGCCCATGCGCCGCCTCGTTATTCTTTTTTTGTGCGTGGCCCTGGCGACGCCGGCCGCGGCCCAGCGCCGGCCGCTCGGCACCTGGTCCTTCTGGGGCGCATTCCGCGACAATGAGCGCTGCTTCGCGATCGCCGAGCCGGTCGAGCGTGACCAGGGCGCGCGGCCGTTCGCCTCGGTGGGCTGGTGGCCGGGCCGGAGCCTGGCGGGCCAGATCCATGTCCGCCTTGCCGAGGAGAAGAGGCCGGGATCGGCGGTGTTGCTGCGCATCGACGGCCGCTCGTTCCAGCTCGTCGCCGGGCCCCGCGACGCCTGGGCACCCGACGCGGGCGCCGATGCCGAGATTGTCGCCGCCATGCGCACGGGAATCGAGATGGTGGTCGAGACCCGAAGCGCGCGCGGCGCCCTGATGCGCGACACCTATCGCCTCCGCGGCGCAGCGACCGCGATCGATGCCGCCGCCATCGCCTGCAGGCGCCGCTAAGAGCTGGAAAAATCGGCGCGCAGCGCCTATGTGGCGCCGATCATGACAGCTGCGATGACGATCCCCGGGCATATCGACCCGGTTCCGGTGCCGCGCCCCGCTTTCGCGGGCGAGGATGCGCGCGTCGACCTGGTCGGCCTCTCCAAGGCGCAGATCCGCGACGCTTTGGCCGAGGCGGGGCTCGACGAGCGCAACGCCAAGCTCCGCGCGAAGCAGATCTGGCACCAGATCTACAATCGCGGCGCTTGCCATTTCGACGCCATGAGCGACATCGCCAAGCCCCATCGCGCCTGGCTGGCCGAGCGCTTCGTCGTCGGCCGGCCGGAGGTGGTCGTCGAGCAGGTCTCGACCGACGGCACCCGCAAATGGCTCTTGAAGACCCGCGACGGCCACGATTTCGAGATGGTGTTCATCCCCGACGCGGACCGCGGCACGCTCTGCGTCTCGAGCCAGGTCGGCTGCACGCTCAACTGTCGCTTCTGCCACACCGGCACGATGCGGCTGGTCCGCAACCTCGAGCCCTCCGAGATCGTCGGCCAGGTGATGCTGGCGCGCGACGCGCTCGGCGAATGGCCGTCGCTGCCGGAAGGGCGCATGCTCTCCAACATCGTGATGATGGGCATGGGCGAGCCGCTCTACAATTTCGACAATGTCCGCGACGCCCTGAAGATCGTGATGGACGGCGACGGCCTCGGCCTCTCGCGGCGCCGGATCACGCTTTCCACTTCGGGCGTGGTGCCGATGATGGCCCGGGCCGGCGAGGAGATCGGGGTCAACCTCGCCGTCTCGCTCCACGCCGTCACCAAGGAGGTGCGCGACGAGATCGTGCCCTTGAACCGGAAATACGGGATCGAGGAGCTGCTCGCCGCCTGCGCCGCCTATCCGGGCGCCAACAATGCCCGGCGCATCACCTTCGAATATGTGATGCTGAAGGACAAGAACGACAGCGACGAGGATGCTCGCGAACTGGTCCGGCTGATCAAGAAGTACAAGCTACCGGCCAAGGTGAACCTCATCCCGTTCAATCCCTGGCCGGGGGCGCTCTACGAATGTTCGGACGACGAGCGTGTCCAGCGCTTCTCGGACATCATCTTCGAGGCCGGGATCTCGGCGCCGATCCGCCGACCGCGCGGCCGCGACATCATGGCCGCCTGCGGCCAGCTGAAGAGCGCCGCCGAGAAGAAGAGCCGCGCTGAGCTCGACCGGATCGCCGAGGAAAAGCAGGTGGCATTGGGCTGAGACTCGAGCCCATCCGTTTCGGTCCGCAACGGATTGTAAAAAAGAGGGCGCGCTCTATCATCGCCCTGTGCTCGAGCGTCCGCCTCTAACTAGTCCTGAGGAGGACGCGCCGCCGCCGCAGATGGCGGAGCGGACCGCGGCCTTCGACTGGGCAGCCTCCCCGCTCGGCCCGCGCGACTCCTGGCCGCCGGCGCTGCGCTTTGCCGCCGACCTGTGCCTGCGCGCAAGCGTCCCGACCGCCGTCTATTGGGGGCCGGAGCTCATCCTCCTCTATAACGACGCCTGGGCGCGGGTGCTTCGCGAGCGCCACCCGGACGCGCTCGGGCGGCCGGCCGCCGAGGTCTGGGACGACATCTGGGACCTGTTGAAGCCGCGCTTCGACGAGGTCCGCGAGACCGGCCAGGGCATCTCCGTCTTCGAGCAGATGCTGCCGGTCCGCCGCGGCGATGCGGTCGAGGAGACCTATTGGAATTACAGCCTGACCCCGCTCCCCGGCGAGGACGGGCGCATCGAGGGCATTCTCAACCAGGGGATCGAGATCAGCAAGGCGCTGCTCGCCGAGAAGCGCCTTTCCTTCCAGGTCGCGGTCGCGGACCGGCTTCGCGGTCTCTCCGACCCCGAGGCGGTGAAACAGGCGGCCGCCGAACTGCTCGGCCGCCATCTCGCTGCAGCGCGTGTCGGCTATGCGGAGATCGACGAGACGGCGGGCGTGCTGGCGGTCACGACGGATTGGACCAGCGCGCGCGGCGCCGAATCCCTCGCCGGCCGCCAGGTCGCGCTCGAGCGGATCCCGGGCGAGGCCCTGGCCTTCCTCCGCACCGGCCAGCTGATCGCGATTCCCGACATTCAGGCCGCGCTCCCGACCGCGCTCGCACCGAATTGGGCGCAGGCCGGGATCCGATCGGTGATCGCGATCCCGCTGGTGCGCAACGGCGCGCTCAAGGCCCTGCTCTACGTGACCGAGCCGGAGCCGCGCTTCTGGCGCCGCTCCGACGCCGCGATGGCGCGCGACATCGCCGAGCGGAGCTGGGCGGCCGTGGAGCGCTCCCAGGCGGAGCAGAGCCTCCGCGAAAGCGAGGATCATTATCGCCATACGGTGGAGCTCTACCCCCAGGTCACCTGGACCGCGCGGCCCGACGGGCTGATCGACCGAATTGCGCCGCGCTGGAAGGAATGGACCGGGACGGAGGGCCTCGGCGTGGACTGGCCCGAGGCCATCCATGCCGAGGACGCGCCGCGCTGCATCCAGGCCTGGGCGGCTGCGACGAGAAGCGGCGATCCCTACGACGTCGAGCATCGGATCCGCCTTCGCGACGGAAGCTATCGCTGGGCGCGGTCGCGCGCCTTCCCGCGGCGCGGCGCCGACGGAGCGATCCTCCTCTGGTACGGATCGACCGAGGATATTCATGAGAAGAAGCTCGCGGAGGAGCGGCAGCGGCTGCTCATCAACGAGCTCAACCATCGCGTGAAGAACATGCTGGCGACCGTCCAGGCGATCGCCTTCCAGACCCTGAAGGGAGAGGTGCCTCTGGCCGAGGCGCGCAAGCGCTTCGAGGCGCGGCTGATGGCGCTGGCCCGCGCCCACAATCTCGTCACGGCGCAGCATTGGGAAGGCTCGAGCCTCGACAGAGTGGTTCGCGACGCGACCGAATATCTCGCCGAACAGGGCCGGTTCGAGATTGCCGGCGAGGACGTCTGGGTCTCGCCGCGCGCCGCCCTCGCGCTCGCCCTCGCCTTCCACGAGCTCAGCACCAACGCCGCAAAGTACGGCGCACTGTCCAGGGACGGCGGCCAGGTCTCCATCTCGTGGCGAACCGACGGCGAACGGCTCCTGATCGAGTGGAAGGAGCGCGGCGGACCACCGGTCTCGGAGCCGTCCAGCCGCGGCTTCGGCTCGCGCCTGATCGAGCGCGGGCTCGGCGCCGATCTCGACGGATCGGCGAGCCTCGGCTTCGAGCCCGACGGCGTCAGGTGCAGGATCGAGGCGTCCATGAGCGGACTCGCCGCCGACTGAGGCGCAGTTGGCGATCAGCGGCAGGTGGGCTATTGTCCGGGTCCATGCGGCTGCTCGACAGGATGCTCGCCCGGCACGTCCAGAGGGGCGAACTCACGATCATCGACCATGCCGGTCGCGCCCATCGCTACGGCAAGCCTGACTCCGAGCTCAGCCCGGTCACCGTCCGCTTAGTCGATCGCACGACTCCGCTGCGCATTGCCCGCGATCCTGCGGTCGGCACTGCAGAAGCCTATATGGACGGTCGGCTGCTGGTCGAGCAGGGCGAGATCCTCGACCTGGTGCTGCTCATCCGGCGCAACCGCCGTTGGGAGGATCGCAGCGGCCCGGGCAAGTTCCTGCGCAAGAGCAGCAAGCTCGGCAAGCCGCTCGCGCATCTCAACTGGAGGCGGAGCGCGCGTCGCAACGTCGCCCACCATTACGACATCGGCAACGACTTCTACCGGCTGTGGCTCGAAGAGGACATGCAATATAGCTGCGGCTATTTCACGGACCTGTCCAACAGCCTGGAGCAGGCCCAGCTCGACAAGAAGGCGCACCTCGCCGCCAAGCTGCACCTGAAGCCCGGCCAGCGCGTGCTCGACATCGGCTGCGGCTGGGGCGGCCTCGCTTTGTATCTGAACCGGGTCGCGGACGTCGACGTGCTCGGAGTCACCCTCTCCGAGGAGCAGGTCAAGCTGGCCCGGCAGCGCGCCGAGGAGGCGGGAGTCGCCGACCGGGTGAAGTTCGAGCTGATGGACTATCGCGATGTGGAAGGCACGTTCGACAGGATCATCTCGGTCGGCATGTTCGAGCATGTCGGCCCGCCTTTCTATCGCGCCTTTTTCCGCAAATGCCGCGAGCTGCTCGCCCCGGACGGAGTCATGGTCCTCCACACGATGGGCCGGATGGGAAAGCCAGGGACGACCGACCGCTTCATCCAGAAATATATCTGGCCGGGCGGCTATATCCCCGCGCTTTCGGAAATCGTTTCGGCAAGCGAGCCGGCGCGGCTGATCATGGCCGATTGCGAGGCGCTTCGGCTCCATTATCCGCCGACGGTCCTCCACTGGTACGAACGGTTCAAGGCGCGCCGCGACGAGGTCGTCGAGCTCTATGACGAGCGCTTCTACAGGCTCTGGCTCTTCTACCTGGCGGCCGGCCTGTCGATGTTCAGCGACGGCGGGATGACCGTATACCAGCTCCAATATCTGCGCCGCCGCGACGCCGCGCCGATGAAGCGCGACTATATGTTCGAGGCCGAGCGCGCGCTGCACGCGCTTGACCAGGGCGCGCAGCCCATGCTGAGAGTGGCCCAAAGCGGGGAATAAGATCATGTGGCTTCTCGACAAAATGCTTCGCTCGGTCGTCAAGAAGGGCGAGCTCACCGTCATCGACCATGACGGCAAGGAGTATCGCTACGGCGCGCCCGATCCGAACTGGGGACCCGTCCGGGTCCGAATGAACGACCGCGGCGCCGCCTTCCACATCGCCAAGGATCCGCGCGTCGGCGCCGGCGAGGCGTTCATGGACGGGCGCATCACGATCGAGCAGGGCGACCTGCGCGAGCTGATCATGCTGATCCGCTACAATGCGCCGATCGAGCGCCAGGGGCCGCTCAAGCCCAAGGGCGCGCTGCGCAAGGCGCTCGGCTACGTCGCCGGCCGGCTTGACCAGATCAACTGGAAGAGCCGCTCGCGCCACAATGCCGAGCACACCTACAACCTGACCCGGCGCCTGTACGAGCTGTTCCTCGACGAGGACCGCCAGTACACGATGGCCTATTACCGGGACACGTCGAACAGCCTGGAGAAGGCGCAGCTCGACAAGAAGGCTCACATCGCCTCCAAGCTCTATCTGAAGCCGGGCATGAGGGTGCTGGACATCGGCTGCGGGTGGGGCGGCACGGCACTCTACCTCCACCGCCATTACGACGTCGACGTGCTCGGGATCGCCCTCGCGCCGGACCAGATCGAATTCTGCCGCGAGCGCGCGGCGGAGGCCGGGGTCTCGGACCGGGTGAAGTTCGAGCTGATGGACTATCGCGACGTCAAGGGCCCGTTCGAGCGCATCGTCAACGTCGGCCTCATCGAGCATTTGGGAACGCCCCATTATCCGGGCTTCTTCCGCCATATGCACGATCTGCTGACCGATGACGGCGTGATGGTCTCCCACTGCTGCGGCCGGCTCGGCGAGCCGGGCGTCACCGACAAGTGGACCCGCAAGTACATCTTCCCGGGTGGCTATATCCCGGCCCTGTCGGAGCTCGTCACCGAGGCGGAGAAGCATCACCTCATCACGACGGACGTCGAGGCGATGCGCTACCATTATGCCTACACGCTGCACGAATGGTACAATCGCACGGTCGCGCACCGGGACGAGATCGTCGAGCTGTACGACGAGCGCTTCTACCGGATGTGGCTCTTCTACCTGGCCGGCTCGGAATCCGCCTTCCGCTACGGCGGCATGGGTAATTGGCAGGTCCAGTTCGTCCGCCGCCGCGACGCGATCCCGATGACCCGCGACTATATGTACGAGGAATCGGCGCGGCTCCGCTCGCTGGAGGAGCCGCCGCAATGGCATCTCGCCGCCGAGTGAGCGCGCGGACGCCAAGCACCCGTTAACCATTTCTTGATCGCTCCGGCGCCAGTGTCCGGCGCCGGGGAGATCATATGGCGACAATTCCTGCACGCCCTGTGGGGGCCGACGTCGATCGCGACGGCCTGCGCGCGGTCGGGGCGTGGTTCCTTTGCTGGATCCTCCTTCCGAATGCCGGCTATTGGGCGCTCTGGATTGTCGGCGGCCCGCCGCGCGCCTGGCCGGTCCTTGCCGCCGGCTTTGCTGGGATCGTCGCGCACCGCGCGCCGTTCTGGGTCCGGTTCACGCTCTTCCTCCTGCTGATGATCCATTCGGCGCTGAGCTTCATTGCGGCCCTCTTCAATCTCAGCATCAGCTCGCTCGCCCATTCGCTGCGCTTCGCCGCGGAGCTGAGCCCCTCCGCATCGATCGAGTATGTCGTCGCCGGCGCCGTTGTCGTCGCCACCGCGTTCGCCGCCTGGAAGCTGCTGCGCCGCCCGGCCGTGCTGGCCCGCCCGATCCTGATAATCGCCGCCGCCGCGATCACCATCGTCGCCGCCTCGGTCGACGTCGCCATGGCCGACGGCAATCGCGGCTCCTACCACCGCACGCCCGATGCCGGCGCACCGTTCGATTCGGCGGCCAAGGATTCGGGGCTGGAGCGGATCGCCACGGGGCAACGCCACGTGCTGATGATCATGGTCGAGGCGATGGGCCAGCCGGTCGATCCCCGCCTCCGCACGCGCCTCGCCGAGATCTGGGCCCGGCCCGAAGTCCGCGCCCGTTACGAGGTGACGACCGGCGAAACGCTCTTCTACGGCTCCACGACCAACGGCGAGATGCGCGAATTGTGCGGCCGCTGGGGCGAATATGACGAGGTGATGGACCGCCGCGACGGCAATTGCCTGCCCGCCCGCCTCGCCGCCCGCGGCTATCGCAGCCAGGCCTGGCACAGCTTCGTCGGAAGCTTCTTCGACCGGACGACATGGTATCCCAATATCGGCTTCGAGCAGATGCGCTGGGGACCGGACCTCGTCCAGGACGGGGCGGAAGTCTGCCCCGGCGTGTTCCCCGGCGCCTGCGACCGCGACGTGCCGCGCCAGATCGGCCGCGCCCTTCGCGCTGCCGAGAGCCCGCAATTCCTTTACTGGCTGACCGTCAACTCGCACCTTCCCGTGGTCAGCGACGCGCAGCTCGGCACCGACGATTGCGCGCGCTTCGACGCAGGCCTCGCCCGCGACCATCCGATGATCTGCCGGCTCTTCGAGCTCTACGACCAGACCGGCGCCGCACTGGCGCGCGAGATCACCGCGGAGGACTTCCCGGCAACCGACATCCTGATCGTGGGCGATCACCTTCCGCCCTTCTTCGATCGCCACCACCGCTCCCAATTCGCGCCGGATTCTGTGCCCTGGGTGCTGCTTCGTCCCAAAAATAACGGCCTTTGAAGTTGACGCGCCGCACCTCTCGGGAGACACGCGCCCTTCCGGGAAGCTGAGGGCAGGATGGTCGTAAGGGCGGTCGAGGGGCAGGAGAGGCAATGGTGGGAGACGCGAGTCTTCGCGCTTCTGCTCGTCCTCGCCAGCGCGGTGCCCCTGCTTTGGCCCGGAATCCCGCCTTTGCTCGACCTGCCCGGCCATATGGGCCGCTACGAGGTCCAGCTGAACGGCGAGACTTCCGAGGCGCTCAGGAATTTCTACACGTTCGAATGGCGGCTGATCGGCAATCTCGGGATCGACCTTCTCGTCGTCCCCCTCTCCGCCATCTTCGGGCTCGAGCTGGCGGTGAAGCTGATCGTGCTCACCATCCCGCCCCTCACCGCTGCGGGATTCCTGTGGGTCGCGCGCGAGGTCCACGGACGGATCCCGCCGACGGCGCTCTTCGCTCTGCCGTTCGCCTACAATTACCCCTTCCTGTTCGGCTTCGTGAACTATGCGCTGTCGATGGCGCTCGCCTTCCTCGCCTTTGCCCTCTGGCTGAGGCTGGCGCGGCTCGGCCATACGCGCCTGCGCGCAGCCGTGATGGTGCCGATCTCGCTCCTGCTCTGGCTCTGCCACGCCTTCGGCTGGGGAACGCTTGGAGTCCTCGCTTTCTCGGCCGAGCTCGTCCGCCAGTTCGATCGCGGCCACAATCTCGTCATGGCGGGCCTCCGGGCGGCGATGCACTGCCTGGCGCTCGCGCCGCCGGTCGCGCTCGTCCTCCTGTGGCGGAGCGACGCCGGCGGCGTGACGGGCGACTGGCTCAATTTCGACGCCAAGCTCGATTGGGTGCGGATGGCGCTCCGCGACCGCTGGGAGATTTTCGACCTCGCGTCGCTCGCGCTCTGCGGACTGATCATCTTCTGGGCGATGGTCGGCCGGCGCATTCACTTCTCGCGCAACCTCGCGGCCACGGCGCTGTTCCTCAGCCTGGTCTTCGTCGCGCTGCCGCGGATCGTGTTCGGATCGGCCTATGCCGACATGCGGCTCGCCCCCTATCTCTTCGCCGTCGCGCTGGTTGCGATCCGCTTTCCCGAGAATGCGGGCCGCCGCTTGATGCAGGGGATCGCGATCGCCGGCCTCGCCTTCTTCGGGGTCCGCACCGTCGCGGGGACGGTCAGCGCCTATCTCTACGACCAGCGCTACGACCGTGAGCTCGCGGCGCTCGACCATGTGCCCCAAGGCGCGCGGATGGTGAGCTTCATCGGCCGCCAGTGCCGCGAGCCATGGGCGATGACGCGCCTGCTCCACCTCTCGGCGATCGGGATCGTCCGCCGCCACGCATTCTCGAACGACCAGTGGACCATGGCCGGCGCGCAATTGCTCAACGTCCGCTGGCGCGACGGCTGGCCATTCGTCCGCGACGCCTCGCAGGTGGTGACAGAGCGGCCGTGCCGGCGCGAGGTGTGGCGCACGATGGACGAATCGCTCGCTCAGTTCCCGCGCGACGCCTTCGACTATGTCTGGCTGATCGATCCGCCGCTTTACGACCCCGCCTTCACCGAAGGGCTGCGGCCGATCTGGCGGAGCGGGACCAGCGTGCTGTTCGAGGTCGAGCGCGACGTCGACCAGACCGTCAGGAAAATACCCAGCGGCGATTGAGCGCGAAGGTCAGAAGCGGCGTGACGAAGGTGATCGGGATCACCGACCACCAGACCGGCCCGCCGAGATACTTGACCAGGAACCAGACGAAGAACTGGTTGGCGAGGAAGCCCAATGTGTTGACCGTGAAGAAGCGGGCGGTCCGCATCGCCGGCTTGTCGCGCCCGCCATGGCCGCGGAAGCTGAAGCGGCTGTGAAGCACATAGCCCAAGGCGCTGAACGTGACGTAGTTGATCGTCATCGAGAGCATGGGCTCGACATGGAGGATGTCGGCGAGGATCCAGTAGCCGCCCGCGACGAGCAGGGTCAGCAGGCCGCCGGTCAGGCCGAAGCGGAAGGCTTGTCCGATCAGGCTCCTGTGCCGTTCGATATGCTCCCTCATGGGTCCCCGCGTTCCCGCCCCTGCTTGCCCTTTGGCCGGGACCGACTAATGCCCTGAGGAGCGGATGAAAAGCGAGAACGGGGTGCGCGTGAGGCGGGAGATTTCGGGGGACCGGCTGGCCGAATTCGTGTGCCGCCACTGGCTTTGGACGTTGTTCGCCCTGTGGCTCGTCGCCGCCGCGCTGATGACCTTCGAATATTGGAACGCGATCCGCTGGTTCGCGCTCGGCGACACCGACGACAATATGCGGATGATGCAGGTCCGCGGCCTGCTCGAGGGGCAGGGCTGGTACGATCTGCGCCAGCACCGGATGAACCCGCCGTTCGGCGCCGACATCCACTGGTCGCGCCTCGTCGACCTGCCGATCGCGGCGATCAAGCTGGCGCTCACGCCGCTCATGGGCGGCGCCGGGGCCGAGAAGGCGGCGGTGACGATCGCGCCGCTGCTTCCGCTCGGCGTGACCATGGTCGCGATCGCCGTCACCGTGAGGCGGCTGGTCTCGCCCTATGCCTTCGTCCTTGCCATGGCGCTGCTCGCCTGCGCCCATTCGACGCGCGGCATGTTCGTTCCGCTCAGGATCGACCATCATGGCTGGCAGCTGGCCATGGTCGCGCTCTGTCTCGCCGGAATCTCGGACCCGCGCCGCGCGCGCGGCGGTCTTGTCCTCGGCCTCGCCACGGTGGGTTCGCTGACCATCGGCATGGAGATGCTGCCCTATCTCGCCATTGCCGGCGCGGTGACCGTGCTGCGCTGGATCTGGGACGAGGGGGAGGCGCGGCGCCTCGCCACCTATGGCGTCAGCCTCGCGGGGGGCTGCGCCCTCTCGTGGCTGATCTTCACCTCCGAGGCGAACAGCCGGGCGGTCTGCGACGCACTGTCCCCGGTCTGGCTCTCCGCGATGCTGCTCGCCGGCGCGGTCTCCGTCGGCCTTTCCTTCGCGTCGCCGCGGCACCGCCTCGTCCGGCTCGGCCTCGCAGCCCTCGGCGGCGCGGCCATCGCCGGCGCCTTCGCCTATATGTGGCCGCATTGCCTCGGCCGGCTCGAGCAATCCTCGCCCGAGCTCGAGCAGCTCTGGCTCAACCGCGTCCGGGAGGCGATGCCGATCTGGCGCCACGGCTGGAAGACCGCGGCGATCACCGCCTCGCTGCCGGTGATCGGGCTCGTCGGCTATTTCGCGATGCTCTGGAACCGCCGCCGCGACCCGACCCAGCTCATCCCCTGGGCCGGCCTCACCATCGTGGCGTTGCTCGCGGCCTCGCTCCTGCTCTGGCAGACCCGCGCCGGCCCCGCCGCGCAGATGCTCTCCATCCCCGGAGTCACCGCCTTGGCCTGGCTGGTCCGGCCCTGGCTGATGCGCACCCATATCGCGGTCCGGCTGATCGGCCTCGCCGCCGGCTTCATCCTGATCTCGGGCCTCGGCACGCTCTGGACGACCCGCGCGGTCCCTGATCCCCAGCGCCCGGCCCGGCCGCAGGTCGATTCGGCGAACCGGCGCTGCCCGACCATGCCTGCGCTCCGCCCGGTCGCTCTGCAGCCGCGCGGGAACGTTCTGACCTTCGTCGATCTCGGCCCGCGGCTGATCACGGTTACGCATCACAATGCGGTGATCGGCCCCTATCACCGCAATGCCGAGCAGATCGTCGACGTGATGAAGGCGTGGCGCGGCGATGCTGCCAATGCACGGCGGACGGTCGAAAAGTACCGGATCGACTATGTGCTGATCTGCCCGAACCTCTCGGAATCGACCATATACCGGGCCGAGGCGCCGAACGGCTTCTATGTCCAGCTGACTCGCGGGCAGGTGCCCGACTGGCTGGAGCGTGTGCCGCTGCCCTCCGACTCCCCCTATATGATGTGGCGGGTCAGGTCCTGAGCATCGCCTCGATGCCGTCCATGACGAACTGGGCGGCAAGCGCGGCGAGGATCACGCCGAGTATTCGGGTGATCATCGCCTCGAGCCGTTCGCCGACGAAGCGCATGATCGGGCCGGCGGCGAGCAGGGCGATCAGGGTGAGGAGCAGGATCGCGCCCAGGGCGGCGAAGACGGTCAGTGTCTCGGCGGGGCCGTTGGTGCGCGCGGTGAGAAGCATGATCGAGGCGATCGAGCCCGGGCCGGCGATCATCGGAATGCCCATCGGGAAGACCGAGATATCCTCCATCTCCGGTCTCCCGTTCACCTCCTGGGCGCGCTCGGCGCGCCGCTCCTGACGCTTCTCGAACACCATTTCGAGCGCGATCAGGAACAGCATGATTCCGCCGGCGATGCGGAAGGCGTGAAGGCTGATCCCGAGCGCGCCGAGCAATTTCTCGCCGAGCAGGCCGAAGAAGAGCAGGATCCCCGATGCGATCGCGACCGAGCGGATGGCCATCGAGCGGCGGTGCGCGGCGGTCCCGCCCTGGGTGAGGCTTGCGAAGATCGGCGCGCAGCCCGGCGGATCGATGATCACGAAGAAGGTGACGAGCGCCGAGACGAACAGGGTGGCGAGATCGTTCACAGGCCCTCCGGCGCGGTGAGGCCGGCGCGCTGGTGGGCGGCGACGAGCGTGTTGCGGAGGAGGATGGCGATGGTCATCGGGCCGACCCCGCCCGGAACCGGGGTGATCGCGCCGGCGACCTGCGACGCGCTGTCATAATCGACGTCGCCGACCAGCCGCCCCTCGATCCGGTTGATGCCGACGTCGATCACGGTCGCGCCGGGCTTCAGCCACTCACCCTTCACCATTTCGGGCCGGCCGACCGCGGCGACGACGATGTCGGCGCGGCGCACGACCGCTTGCAGATCGCGGGTGCGGCTGTGGGCAATGGTGACCGTGGCATTCTCCTGGAGGAGGAGCTGCGCCATTGGCTTGCCGACGATGTTCGAGCGGCCGATCACAACCGCATCGAGCCCGGACAGATCGCCCAGCCGGTCCTTCAGCAGCATCAGGCAGCCGAGCGGCGTGCAGGGGACGAGCGCGGTTTCGCCGACCGCGAGGCGCCCGGCATTCACAGGGTGGAAGCCGTCCACATCCTTGGCCGGATCGATGGCGGCGATCACCGCCTTGTCGTCGATATGGCGCGGCAGCGGGAGCTGGACGAGGATTCCGTCGACGCGGTCATCCGCGTTGAGTTGATCGACGAGCGCGAGAAGGTCCGCCGCGCTGACGCTCTCCGGGAGCCGATGCTCGGAGCTCTCCATCCCGGCCTCGAGCGTGGCCTTGCCCTTGGAGCGGACGTAGACGGCGCTCGCCGGATCCTCGCCGACCAGCACGACCGCGAGGCCGGGCTTGCGTCCGGCCCGCGCCGCAAAGGCGCCGGCCGCGTCGGCGACGCGGGCGCGCAGGCCCGCGGCGAAGGCTTTGCCGTCGATCCGCTCTGCAGCCATCAATAGCCCGCGAGAACCAGGTCGCGCGCGACGCCGCGGAGGAGCATTTCGAGCGCGATGATGATCAGCAGAACCACCATCGGGCTGAAATCCAGCCCACCGAAATCGGGCAGGAGCCGACGGAACGGCCGGTAGAGCGGCGCCGTGATCCGATCGAGCGCATAATAGATGTTGCGGACGAAATCGTTGTGCGTGTTGATCACGTTGAAGGCGACGAGGATGCTCAGCACCGCCTGGATGATGATGATCCACCACATGACGGTGAGGATCAGCAGCAGGATCTGAATGAGGGAAATCAGCATGAAGTGCTCCGCCCGCGGTTGAGCGCCATGTAGCGGCGCCCCTGCGTCAGGACAACCTAAGGGGCGAAGCGTGGCGCCTCGGCCTCCGCGAGGATGAGGGCGAAATTGTCGCCGGCATCGGTCCATTCGCGGATCGGCGCCCAGCCGGCGGCGCGCAGCAGCAGGCTCGCATCGCGCGGGCCGTATTTGTGGCTGTTCTCGCTGTGGATGGTCTCGCCCGCCCGCATTTCGAAACTGCGGCCTGCCACTGCGAAGGCGAGGTCGCGGCGCGCGACGAGGTGCATCTCGATCCTGCTCTTCGCCTCGTTCCAGACCGCGCGGTGGGCGAAATCGTCGACGGGGATGTCGCCGCCGAGCTGGGCATTGATCCGGTGCAGCAGGTTGAGGTTGAACGCGGCGGTCACGCCAGCGGAATCGTCATAGGCGCGGAGCAGGGTTTCGATGTCCTTCACCCGGTCGATGCCGATGAGAAGATTTGCGCCGACGCCGAGAGCTGCCCGGAAGGCGCGCAGCAGATCGACCGCGGTGGCGGGGATCATGTTGCCGATCGTCGAACCGGGGAAGAAGCCGAGCCTCGGCAGCCCGTCGACCGCCGGCGGGAGCGGGATCTCCTTCATGAAATCCGCTTCGACCGGATGGACCGAAAGATCCGAATGTTCGCGTTGGACCTCCTGAGCAGCGCTGCGCAGGAACTCGCCGCTGATGTCGATCGGGACATAGGCTGCGGGCTTCACGGCCTCGATCAGGATCGGAGTCTTGACCGCCGAGCCGGCACCGAGCTCGACGATGGCGCTGCCCGGGCCGACGATAGCGCCGACCTCCGGGGCGTGACGGGCGAGCAGCTCGGTATCCAGCCGGGTCAGATAATATTCGGGAAGCCTGGTGATCTCCTCGAACAGCTCCGAGCCTCGCCGATCGTAGAGCCATCGTGCGGGGATGGCGCGGATCGGCGCTGCGAGGCCCGCGAGAACGTCGTCGCGGAAGGCGGGATCGGCGGTTGCCATGTCAGCTCCGGGCGATCCGCAGCCCGGAGAACATCCAGCGCTGATGCGGGTAGAAGAAATTGCGGTAGCTGGCGCGCATATGGCCGCGCGGCGTGGCGCAGCAGCCGCCCCTCAGCACCATCTGCCCGCCCATGAACTTGCCATTATATTCGCCGACCGTGCCCGCCGCCGGCGCGAAACCCGGATAGGGAAGGAACGCGCTGGCGGTCCATTCCCAGACGTCGCCGAAGAATCCGGCGGCGGCCGGGGACGCGGGGTGCGGACGGGCTGGACCGGCGGAGTCCAGCTGATTGCCGGCGAGCGGGTCGCCGGCCGCGGCGGCGGCCTCCCATTCGAACTCGGTGGGAAGCCGGGCGCCGGCCCAGCGCGCATAAGCGTCGGCCTCGTAATAGGAAATGTGGCAGACGGGCTCGGCGGGATCGATTTCGCCGACGCCGTCGAGGCCGAAGCGCTGCCACCCCGACTCGCCTTCCAGCCAGTAGAGCGGCGCCTCGACGCGCTCCGCCTGGACCCAGGCCCAGCCGTCCGACAGCCACAGGCGCGGATCGCGATAACCGCCGGCCTGGATGAAGCCGAGCCATTCGCCATTGGTGACATTGCGGTCGGCGAGCTGGTGCCGATTGAGGAACACACGGTGCCGCGGGCCTTCGCAATCGAAGGCGAAGTCGCTTCCGTCATGGCCGATCTGGACGATGCCCTCGCGCCCCTCGATCCAGCCCTGCGGTCGCGGCTCTGCGCGCGCCGTCGGCGGCGCCTCCCAGACCGCAGGCAGCAAAGGATTGGCGGCGAAAGCGGCGAGCATGTCCATCAGCATCAGCTCCTGGTGCTGCTGCTCGTGATTGAGGCCGAGCTCGACCAGCGCCAGCGCCTCGGGCTTGAGACCGGGAAGCGCCCGCTCCAGAGCCTCGTCGACATGCGCGCGATAGGCGCGGACCTCGTCGAGGCTCGGCCGGCTCAACATACCGCGCCGGCCGCGGGCGAGCCGCTCGCCTTCGCCCTCGTAATAGGAATTGAAGAGATAGGCCCAGCGCGGATCGTAGGCACGATAACCGGGAACGTGATCGCGAAGGACGAAGGTCTCGAAGAACCAGCTCGTATGGGCGAGGTGCCATTTGGCCGGCGAGGCGTCCGGCATCGGCTGAAGGGTGGCGTCGGCATCGGAGAGCGGCGCGGCGATGGCGAGGCTGAGCGCGCGCACCTCGCGGACCCGCTGAGCGGGATCGGCTCCGTCCCCGGCACGGATGGTGGTCGCCATAGGCCTCCGCAACGGTCGATCGGCGTTATTGGTCCCGCGTTGCCCCGGGCGTCCAGAGGATTTCGCCGCCGTCGGCCGTGGCAGCCGCGCGCGCCATCACGAAGAGATGGTCCGAAAGCCGATTGAGATAGGACAGGGCCAGCGGGTTGAGCGAAACCTCGCGTCCCGCCGCGACCGCCGAACGTTCGGCGCGGCGGACGATCGCGCGCGCGACGTGGAGCGCCGCAGCGCCGCGCCCGCCGCCCGGCAGGATGAAGTTTCGAAGCGGTTCCAGCGCCTCGTTCATCGAATCGATCTCGCGCTCCAGCCGCTCGATCTGCGCGGGCACGATCCGGAGCACCATTTCGGACGGCGCGAAATCCTCGCCGGGCGTGGCGAGATCGGCACCGAGATCGAACATCTCGTTCTGGATGCGCCGGAGCATTGCGGCATGATCGACCGAGACGTCGAGGATCGCCAGGCCGATCGCGCTGTTCGCCTCGTCGACGTCGCCGATCGCTGCAGCGCGCACATGGTCCTTGCCGATCCGCGAGCCGTCGGCGAGGCCGGTCTCTCCGGCGTCCCCGGTCCGCGTGTAGATGCGGTTGAGCCGCACCATGGGCTTAGTTGCCGCCGCGCATCATCAGCAGGAGGAGGATGGCGAGAACGATCGCGACGCCCTGATAGAGGACGCGCTTGCGCATCAGCTCCTGGCTGCGCTGGCCGGTCAGGTCCTTGCCCTGAGCCATGCCGATCACGCCGCGGACGAGGGTGTAGAGGGTGAAGCCGACCGCGATGACGATCAGGATGAGGAGCAAGGTCTGCATCGCGCCTATCTAAAGGCTCGCCGCGGAATATCCAGCCGGGAGGCGTCGTGCGCGCAATTGTTCGGTGAGCGCAGCCGGATCGGCCCCCGCGGCGCGGAGGGCGGCGAGGGTGGGCGCGCCGTCGCGCTTGGCGAGTCGCCGGCCGTTTGCGTCCAGCAGCAGATCGTGATGATGATAATGCGGCGTCGGCAGGCCGAGCAGCGCCTGGAGCAGCCGGTGGACGGCGGTCGCGGCGAAGAGGTCGCGGCCGCGGACGACGTCGGTCACCCCCTGGGCCGCATCGTCGACCGTGACGGCGAGGTGATAGGAGGTCGGTGCGTCCTTGCGGGCGAGGACGACGTCGCCAAACGCCCTTGGATCGGCCTGGACCTCGGTGTCGCCATCCTCCCAGTAGAGCGGCCCTACGCGCCCGGCGGCGCGCTCCACGTCGAGTCGCCAGGCATGCGCCTCCGCGGCCATCCGCCGTCCGCGCTCGGCCGGGGCGAGCGCGCGGCAGGTGCCTGGATAGAGCGGCCCGTCGGGGCCATGCGGCGCTGCCGCGCTTGCGGCGATCTCGGCGGCGATGGCCGAGCGGGTGCAAAAGCAGGGATAGACGAGCCCTTCCGCCTTCAGACGATCGAGCGCGTCCGAATAGAGATGAAGCCGCTCGGACTGGTAGACGATCTCCCCATCCGGCTCGAGGCCGAGCCAGAGCAGGTCCTCGATGATGCCGTCGACATGCTCGGGCCGGGAGCGGCCGGGATCGATATCCTCGATCCGAAGCAGGAAGGCGCCGCCGCGCTCCCGCGCATAATCATGGGCGAGGATCGCGGAATAAGCGTGGCCGAGGTGAAGCCGGCCGGTCGGCGACGGGGCGAAGCGGCTGACGACATTCATGAATTTCGTCCTTGACCGCGACTCCGAGCTTGTGTTGTCATTATGGCGTCACGTGAGCAAGCCAGCGTGGCAGGACAGAGGACGGCCGGAGCGCCACCCCTCTCGTTCTGAGTGCGACAGGGTCGAGGGCGGCGTTTCGGAAGGTTTTCTCCGAAACGGGAGCCGCGCGACTTGTACCATCCCGATCTTCTCCGGCATCCCGACAGCTGCCCTGCGCTTGTGCTCAACGCGGACTACACGCCCTTGAGCTATTATCCGCTCAGCCTGTGGCCCTGGCAGACAGCGGTCAAGGCGGTCTTCCTCGAGCGCGTCGACATCGTCGCCACCTACGAGCGGGAGGTGCACAGCCCGACTCGAGCGATGCATCTGCCGTCGGTGATCGCGCTCCGCCAATATGTGCGGCCGAGCGAATATCCGGCCTTCACCCGGTTCAACCTGTTCCTGCGCGACAAGTTCGCCTGCCAATATTGCGGCGACGCGCGCGAGCTGACCTTCGACCATGTCGTTCCGCGCGCCCAAGGCGGCCGGACGAGCTGGGAGAATGTCACCACCGCCTGCGCGCCCTGCAATCTGAGGAAAGGCGGGCGGACCCCCGCCCAGGCGCATATGCATCTCCACCGCCGCCCGCACCGGCCGACCAACTGGCAGCTCCAGGAACATGGCCGGAGCTTCCCACCCAATTACCTCCACCAGACTTGGCGGGATTATCTCTACTGGGACGTCGAGCTGGAGGCCTAGCTGTGCGTCACTGGGGACAATCGTAGCCGCCAGCTTCGATGATCGCTTGGCAACGCATCAGTCGGTTGTACTTCTGCTCGACCTCGAGCTCCTGCGTCCGCAGCTGCTGCTGACGCATCTCGGAGGTGGCGTTGTGATAGCCCAGAAGGGAATCCCCCACCCCGGCGATCGCCGCTGTCACCGCTTCGCCACCAGCTTCGCTGTTGATAGCCATGCTGGTGCGCCGACCAAATTGGTCCAACTCGACCTTGAACGAACGGCTGCGAAACAGGCCGGCATGCAAACGATAGTAAGAAATCCCCGCCCACTGGCCGATCGGGAGCGACGTGCGTGTGGATCCGTTGATCGCAGAGCCCGCCCACACAGAGCCAGCGGGCTGTTGGATGGTCACAACCGCAGGAGCGGGTTCGCGCATGGCGATAAACGGACCGCGTGGCGCGGGCGCATTCGAGAAGTCATTGCTCAGGCCTGGGGCACGCTCGAAAGCCAGCGGCAGCCTAAAGGCCGACAGAAGTGTCGGGTTGATGTTACTGAACCACTTCGAGAGATCCTCCGGCACGAACTCGATCGAGCTCGTGTTGCCTGGCGCCGGCGGCTGGACCGTACGGGTGAGATTGATGCGCAGCTCATTCGCCTCCAGATCGACGATATGTCCGGCAAGCACCGTGATTGCGCCGCGAAGTTCGGTGATCTGCGCCGGAGTGGTGGAATTCTGGAGCTCCCGCCGGAGCTGCGCCATACGCTGACGAAGCCGAGTGCGCTCCGCAACCGCGGCCCCAGTACGGCTGTTGCAGCTCGGCGTGTCAGGCTGCGAAGGAATGTCCACCATCGCCTCGAATCCCAGGACCGGGATGCCCAACCCTGCGGCAGTTGTCCCAATCCTGATGATATTGCCCAATATCGCTCCGGTTCGATCCGAGACAGCACTGCCGATCGATTTTACCGTTCCGTTGTCATAGAGGCTGATTGACAGCTCCCGCCGCTGCAAAAAGGATCTGAGGTCGTTGCCCGAGATGCGGAACCGACGCCCCGGAACCGCCACCGGGGTGAGCGTCATCGTCGGACGGACCGTCGGCACGGCTTGAAGCGCGGTCGGACAAGTCTCCAAGACCATATCCAGGCCGACGCGAAGGTTCGTGTCGGCGAGGGCGTATTCGATCGAATCGGCTGGAGGCGACGCAAGGGCTTCAGACGATGTGAATGTTGCCGAGATCAGCAATAAGAAGGATCCGCCTTTCATAGCGCCCCCAAAAGTCGCACGATTGAAGCGCGGAAGGCTCGCTCTCCTGGAGGCGAGAGTCGAGCAGAGACCGCTCCGTTTTGGTGCAATAGTTCTTATTCGAATCGGGCGGGTAGCGCCTTGGCCTGCCCTAGCGCCGGAACCAGCGCTCGCGCAGGAACCAGGCGAAGACCGCAAGCCCGACCAGGACGCAGAAGCCGACCACGCCCCAGAAGGCCCAAGGCTCGTCGGCAAAGGGAATCCCTTCGACGTTCATGCCGAGCAGGCCGGTGATGAAGGTCAGCGGAAGGAAGATGAAGGCGACGATCGAGATCAGCAAAGCGCGCTGATCGAGCTGCTCTGCGCGGAGGTCCGAAAGCTGCTCGTGGAGCAGGGCCGCGCGCTCGCGGACCGCCTCGAGCTCCTCCGCCATGCGCGCGAAGCGGTCGGCGGCCTCGCCGATATGGAGCCGGTCGTCCTGGTGGAGCCAGTCGAAGTCGAGCCGAGCGAGCTCGAGCAAGGCGTCGCGGTTCGGTGCGACGAAGCGGCGGAAGGCGATCGCCTCCGACCGGATGCGCGCGATCTCGGTGCGCAGCCGATAGAGATTGCCGTCGTCGAGCTCGCTTTCGCAGCCGTCGAGCCGGTCGCCCAATGCCGCCACCTGCGGATCGAGCGCGCGGCTGATCTCGCGGGCGTAGGCCGAGACGAGATCACCGGAATCCCTGACCTTGCCGGCCGCGGCGAATTCGAAGACCGAGGTCGTCGCGTGCATCGGCCGGCGGCTGAGCGAGATCAAACGGTCCCGCCGCACCCACATTCTGATCGAGACCAGCCGATCCGAATCGGCAGGGTCGAGCTCCCCTGGACCGCGCAAGTTGACCAGGGCGCCGTCGCCGATCTGGTCGCAGCGCGGACGAGTCTCGGTCGCGACCAGGGCCGCGGCGGCGATGTCCGGAATATCGTCCGTCTGCCGGAGGATCGCGAGATCGGGCGGATCGCCCCCTTCGAGGTGGATCCAGAGAAAGCCTTCGCCCTGGTGTCGCGCCGCCTCCTCGACCGACAGGCGCCGCGGCCCGCCATTCTCGACGAGGACGGCGCCTTCCATCAGAGCTCCGCGAGGAAGGCGCGCACCGCCGGTGCGACGTCCTCCCGCTTGAGCGCGAGGGCGAGGTTGGCGAGGACGAAGCCGGTCTTGTCGCCGCAATCGTGGCGCTCGCCGTCGAACGTGACGCCGTGGAAGGGCTGGGTGCCGATCAGCCGCGCCATCGCGTCGGTGAGCTGGATCTCGCCGCCGGCGCCCCGCTCCTGCCGGCCGAGCAGGTCCATGATCTCGGGCTGGAGGATGTAGCGGCCGACCACGGCGAGGGTGGACGGCGCCTCCTCCGGGCTGGGCTTCTCGACGAGGCCCTTCACCTCGGTCAGCCGGCCGTCGCGGGCGCCGGGCGAGACGATTCCGTAGCTCGCGGTGCGCTCGCGCGGCACCTCCTGGACGCAGATGATGTTGCCGCCGACCTTTTGATAAGCCTCGACCATCTGGGCGACGCAGCCGGGCGTTCCGACCATCAAATCGTCCGGGAGAAGCACCGCGAAGGGCTCGTCGCCGATCAGGTCGCGCGCGCACCAGACGGCATGGCCGAGGCCGAGCGGCTCCTGCTGGCGGACCGACTTCAGCGCGCCGTGCGGGAGCCGGGTGATGTCGAGCGGCTCGAGCGACTTGCCGCGCGCCTTCATGGTCGCTTCGAGCTCGTAGGCGATGTCGAAATGGTCCTCGAGCGCGCCCTTGCCGCGGCCCGTGACGAAGATCATCTGCTCGATCCCCGCTTCCCGGGCTTCGTCGACAGCGTACTGGATGAGCGGCCGGTCGACGACGGTGAGCATCTCCTTGGGGATCGCCTTGGTGGCGGGGAGGAAGCGTGTGCCGAGGCCGGCGACCGGAAAGACTGCCTTGCGGACGGGTTTCATTCTCGCTCCGAATATGAAGGTCCGAGACGGGCCGGACGGCGCGTCATTGCGGCGGCAGGTCGAACCGGTCCTCCTCGCGCTCCTCGGAGCGCGTGATCAGCTCGTCGACCCGTGCCGGCCGTGTAATGGGCGGCGGCTCCAACAGTTCCTCGGCGGAAGCGGGGCGGGTCGCGGTCTCGGCCTGGACCGGGAGCGCCTCGCCCGGCGGCGGCTCGAGCGGGGTCTGGACTCCGCAGGCGCCGAGCGCGGGCAGAAGAGCGGATGCGATCCAGGCCCTCATTCGGTCATCCCCAGCGCCTTCTTCGCCGCCTCGACCTTGCGCCGCACCGCCTGCGGGGCGGTGCCGCCGAAGCTCGTCCTGCTCTTTACCGAAGCGTCGATCGTGAGGACATCGAAAATGCGCCCGTCGATTCGCGGGTCGATCGCCTTGAGGTCGGCGATATCGAGCTCCCAGAGCTTCACCCCCTTCTCGTCCGCGGCGCGGACGGCGCGGCCGGTGATGTGATGGGCCTCGCGGAACGGCACGCCGGCCTCGCGCACCAGCCAGTCGGCGAGATCGGTTGCGGTGGCGTGGCCGGCCTCGAGCGCGGCGCGCATGCGCTCGGGAACGAAGGTCAGGGTCTCGATCATGCCGGTCATCGCCGCGATCGACAGCGCAAGCAGGTCCTGCGCCTCGAAGACCGGCGGCTTATCGTCCTGCATGTCCTTCGAGTATGCGAGCGGAAGGCCCTTCATCGTCACGACCAAAGCGGTCATCGCGCCGACGATCCGCCCGGCATGGCCGCGGACCAGCTCGGCCGCGTCGGGGTTGCGCTTCTGCGGCATGATCGACGAGCCGGTCGAATAAGCGTCGGGAAGCTGGACGAAGCCGAAGGGCTGGCTCGCCCAGATCACGATCTCTTCGGCGAGGCGGGAGAGGTGGAGCGCCGTCTGAGTGGCGGCCATCAGGAAATCGAGCGCGAAATCGCGGTCCGAGACCGAGTCGATCGAATTGGCGGTCGGCCGGTCGAAACCGAGCGCGAGCGCCGTCGCCTCGCGGTCGAGCGGGAAGCCGGTGCCGGCGAGGGCGGCGGCGCCGAGCGGGCTCTCGTTCATCCGCTTGCGGGCGTCGGCGAAGCGCGAGCGGTCGCGCCGGAACATCTCGTAATAGGCCATCAGATGGTGGCCGAGGGTCACCGGCTGGGCGACCTGAAGGTGGGTGAAGCCGGGCATCACCGTCGCCGCATGCTCTTCCGCGCGGGTGACGAGCGCGCGCTGGAACGCCTCCAGCCCGGCGAGATCGTCGTCGATCGCATCGCGCACCCAAAGGCGGAAGTCGGTCGCGACCTGGTCGTTGCGAGAGCGGGCGGTGTGGAGCCGGCCGGCTGCCGGGCCGATCAGCTCGGCGAGGCGGCTCTCGACATGCATGTGGATGTCCTCGAGCGCGGGATCCTCGGGAACCCCGGACGCCTCATATTCCTCCTCGATCCGCTCCAGCCCCTCGCAGATCGAATCGGCATCCTCGGCCGGGACGATGCTTTTGGTGGCGAGCATGGAGACATGGGCGCGGCTCGCCTCGAGATCCTGGCGCCACATCCGCTTGTCGAAGCCGATCGAGGCATTTATCTCGCGCATCAGCGCCGAGGGCCCCTCGGCGAAGCGCCCGCCCCACATCGTGCTGGAGTTGCCGTTGCGGCCCGAAATCGTCTCTCTCCTCGTCGCTGCCGCGGCCCTGACCCTCGTCGGCTGCGATAGGCAAAGCGCGCCCGAGCCGCAAGGCAACGCCGCCGCGCCCGCCCCGGCCGCAGGCAACGGGAGCGCGACCTACCCGACCGGCCGGCTCGACCGCAGCCATGCGGGCAGCGCCGCCCCGAGCGTCGAGTTCCGCGATCCGGATGGCGAGGTCGCGACCATCGCCGACTTCCGCGGCAAGCCCTTGCTGGTCAACCTGTGGGCGACATGGTGCGCGCCCTGCGTCGTCGAAATGCCGTCACTCGACCGGCTCGCCGTGCGCGAGGGCGCTCGGCTGCAGGTGCTCGCGCTCAGCCAGGACATCGAAGGCCGGGAGGCGGTCGCCCGCTTCTTCGAGGAGCGGTCCTTACGCAACCTCGAGCCCTATCTGGACGACCAGATGGCGTTCATGACGTCGCTCCGCATCGGCACGCTGCCCACCACCATCCTCTACGACGCGCAAGGACGCGAAGTCTGGCGGATGACCGGCATGGCGGATTGGGAGAGCGCGCGGATCCAGGGACTCCTGCGCGAGGCGGACTGATCGGGCGAGACCGTCATCCCGGCGAAGGCCGGGATCTCGGGACGAGAAGTCTCTGGGCTCAATGCAGCGCTGCACAGCGGCAGAGCCTACTCCCGCCGAGATGCCAGCCTTCGCTGGCATGACGGTCTCGCTCAGTCCCTGAGCAGCTCGTTGATTCCGGTCTTGCTGCGAGTCTTCGCGTCCACGCGCTTGACGATGACGGCGCAGGCAAGGCTGGGGCCGCCGTCCTTGCCGGGCAGGGTGCCGGGGACGACCACCGAATAAGCGGGTACCCGGCCGTAGATCACCTCGCCGGTCGCGCGGTCGACGATCTTGGTCGAGGCGCCGATGAAGACGCCCATCGAGATCACGGCGCCCTGCTCGACCACCACGCCCTCGGCGACCTCGGAGCGGGCGCCGATGAAGCAATCGTCCTCGATGATGACAGGGCCGGCCTGCAAGGGCTCGAGCACGCCGCCGATCCCGGTGCCGCCTGAAATATGGACGTTGCGGCCGATCTGCGCGCAGGAGCCGACTGTCGCCCAGGTATCGACCATCGTCCCCTCGCCGACAAAAGCGCCGATGTTGACGAAGCTCGGCATCAGCACGGCGTTGCCGGCGACGAAGGCGCCGCGCCGGACGATCGCGCCCGGGACTGCGCGGAAGCCGGCGGCGGCGAACTGCTCAGCGCCCCAGCCCTCGAACTTGGACGGCACCTTGTCCCACCAGGGCGCGCCGCCGGGGCCGCCGGGGATCAGGCCCATCGGAGTCAGGCGGAAGGAGAGCAGGACCGCCTTCTTCAGCCACTGATTGACCGTCCAGGCGCCGTCCGCGCCCTTCTCCGCGACCCGCGCCTCGCCCGAGTCGAGCAGCCGGATCGCGGCCTCGACCGCCCCGCGGACGGAAGCGTCACCGGATTCGAGCGAGTCGCGCCGCTCCCAGGCGTCGTCGATGATGCGCTGGAGTTCGGCGGTCATTCTGGGTCCTCGTTTGTAATCTCGGTCAACCAAGCGCCGATATCCTCGGTGCGGTAATCGATAAAGGCCGGATCGGCATTCCGGCCCGCTTGCTCGGAGCCGTTGTCGACCCAGACCGTGGTCATCCCCAGCGCCTTGGCCGGCTCCAGGTTGCGCGCCATGTCCTCGACGAACAGGGCGCGCGCGGGGTCGATGTCGTAGCGCGCGCAGAGAGCGGCATAAGCCCGGGGATCGGGCTTCGGCACATAATCCATGGCGTGGATGTCGTGCAGCCCATCGAAGGCGTTGGCGAGGCCGAGCCGATCGAGCACGCGGCGCGCATAATCCTCGTCGCCGTTGGTGAAGACGAACTTTCGGCCGGGAAGCCGATCGAGCGCCGCGACGACCCGCGGATCGGCAACCAACCGGGCGAGATCGATGTCGTGGACGAAGGCGAGGAACTCGCGCGGATCGGTGCCGTGGCTCGCCATCAGCCCGGCGAGGGTGGTCCCGTGCGCGTGGAAATAGCCCTTCTGGACCCTGCGCGCTTCCGCATGGTCGCAGCCGAGCAGCTGCTGTATATATTCGCCCATCCGGACGTCGATCAGCGAAAAGAGATCGGTCGAGGCCGGATAGAGGCTGTTGTCGAGATCGAAGATCCAGCTCTCGATATGGCCGAGGTCCGCGCGCATGGCAGACCCTTAGGGTCCGTACTCGATACCCACAATGACCGGATTGCCCGGGCAATCGCGGCGTGGCGGGCGGGTATCAGGTACGGACCCCAGGCAGGCCTTCAGCAAATTGAAAGCATATCGGGCGTAGAGGGAGAGTCGGAAAAGCAAGCTTTCGCAAAGGGTTGAGGAAAAGGGATGGACATGCGGACGCGTCGTAGCGCCTTGGTCCTCACCGTGTGCATCGCGGCGATCGCGCTTGCCGGCTGCGGTGGCGGCGGCGGTGGTCCGCGCCCCGAGCCGACCCCGATCGCGTCGCCGGCGCCGCCGCCTCCCCCGCCTCCGCCTCCCCCGCCC
>JAEWCW010000059.1 GCA_023390415.1 Pseudomonadota bacterium
TGGCCGGATCGATCTGGCGCTCGGCGGCGCGGCGCATCGCGGCCTCGCCGGGCCAGCCGCGATGGGCGATCAGGAAGGCGGCGAAAGCTGCGAAAGGTTGGTTGTCCGATTGGCGCAGGCTGTTCCAACGGGCTATGTCGGAGGCGATTGCCGCGCTGGATCCGGGCGCGAAGCCGGCCTGGGCGGCGCCGGGGAGGAACGAGGCCTGGCTTGCCGCCATGTCCCCGTCGAAGCGGAGATGACCGGTGGCGCCGAGCGCGAGCGCGGCCGCGGAAACACCGAGGAACGCGAAGCTTACAAAGCGAGACTGCATGCTGGACAGAATGTCTACCCCCTCCTTATCAGGCGCTGAACGGCCGGGCATCCGCGCCTCTTCCGCCACTATGCGGGACTAAGCCCGACGTGAAGGAGACCATGATGTTCCGCGGCTCGATCCCGGCCCTGCTGACCCCTTTCCGCGACGAAGCGTTCGATGAGGCCGCTTTCCGCGATTTCGTGGAGTGGCAGATTTCGAAGGGGAGTCATGGGCTTGTGCCGGTCGGCACGACCGGCGAATCGGCGACTCTGTCCGCCGAGGAGCAGGTCCAGGTGATCCGTGCCTGCGTCGATCAGGCCAAGGGCAGGGTGCCCGTGATCGCCGGCTGCGGCTCGAACTCGACCGCCCTCGTCAAGCACCATGTCGCAGCCGCGGCCGAGGCGGGGGCTGACGCCGCGCTCGTCGTCGTTCCTTATTACAACCGCCCCAATCAGGAGGGCATCTACGCTCATTATGCAGCGGTCGCGGAGGCGAGCCCGATCCCGATCGTCGTCTACAACGTGCCGACGCGGACCGTCGCCGACATCTCGGTCGAGACGCTGGGGCGGCTCGCGAAGCTTTCCAATATTGTCGCGGTCAAGGATGCGAGCGGCAATCTCGCCCGGGTTACCGCCCAGCGCGCCGCCTGCGGCCACGACTTCATCCAGTTGTCCGGCAATGACGACATGACCCTCGGCTTCATGGCGATGGGCGGGGTCGGCTGCATCTCGGTCACCGCGAACGTCGCGCCGCGGCTCTGCGCCGACTTCCAGGAAGCCTGCCTCGCCGGCAAGCGGGACGAGGCCCGCCGGCTCCAGGACCTGCTCTATCCGCTCCACGCGGCCCTGTTCAGCGACGCGTCACCTGGGCCCGCAAAATATGCGCTCGGCCGCGTTCGGCCCGAATTCCCGACGGAGCTCCGACTGCCTATGACCCCGCCCTCCGAAGCCAGTCGCCGCGCGGTCGATGCGGCGCTCGATCATGCGGGCCTGGTCTAGGTGGAGGCGCTTGCTTCGGCATTCCTGATCCTTGTCTTCTTGCTTTCGCCAGCGCTTGCCTTCGTCGCCGGATTTTGGTCGGGCACGGTCCGGATCTTCGCGATCCGCTGGATCATCACGATCCTGGTGATCATGCTCCCCTTGGCGCTGCTGGGTTGGCCGTTGGTGGTTCCCGGAGCCTCGGATAGCGAGCGGTTTGGCGCGGGGTTCGGCCTCGTCCTCTTCGGCTTGCCGCTGGCGATGTGGATGCTGCTCGCGTCCTTCGGTGCGTTCGTGGGATCCGCGCGACGCAAGGGGAGCAACTGATCTCCCTTTCATTCTCTCGCGCTCGACTTAAGTGAGCTTCATGGTCCGTCCCCAGCATGCCAGTTTCGACAAGAAGAAGATCGTCGCCGAGAACCGGCGCGCCCGCTACGATTATGCGATCGACACGGTCTATGAGGCCGGGATCGCGCTCACCGGCACCGAGGTGAAGTCGCTCCGCTTCGGCGAAGGGTCGATAGTCGAAAGCTATGCCGAGGTTAAGGATGGGGAGATCTGGCTGATCAATGCCAACATTCCCGAATTCAGCCACGGCAATCGCTTCAACCACGAGCCCAAGCGGCCCCGCAAGCTGCTGCTGACGGCGCGCGAGATCACTAAATTGTTCGGCGCGGTCGCCCGCCAGGGCATGACGCTCGTCCCGCTCTCCGTCTATTTCAACGGTCGCGGCCGCGCGAAGGTCGAGCTCGCGCTCGCCAAGGGCCGCAAGGCCCACGACAAGCGCGAGCACGAGAAGGAGAAGGACTGGAAGCGGGAGCAGTCGCGGCTGTTGCGCAATCATGGCTGACCCCCGCACCTCCGAGGACAAGGCGCTCAAGCGCGGCCAGGGCTGGCTGACCCGTCACATGCCGACCCGCGAGGAGATGCAGCGCAGCCGCTGGATCAAGCCGTTCGGAAGCCGGGTGATGGCGTCCGAATATTGGCGCTTCACCCGCCGCTCGGTGCCGCGCGGGGTGGCGGTCGGCCTCTGGTTCGGGATTTTCGCTTTGATCCCCGGCATCCAGATCATCGGCTCGGCCCTGCTGTCGCTGCCGTTCCGTGCCAACATCCCGCTTGCCGCGGCGATGACCTTCCTCACCAATCCCTTCACCACGCCTTTCCTGCTCGCCGCCTCCTATTTCGTCGGCGACGCGCTGGGCCTCGCCGGGGAGAAGGGGGTTCCGGGGCGCGAGGCGAGCATCTCGCAATGGCTGTCATGGCTGTTCTCGGACGCCGCCATGGCCACGGTCAGCGGCCTTCTGATCATTGCCACCGTCGCCGCCGCGATCGGCTATTTCGGGACGGTCCTGTTCTGGCGCTGGTGGACGGGGCGCAAATGGCGGCGCCGCTCGTCGCCCCGCGCAAGAGCGGACATTTAATCGCCGCCCGCCACCTGCTATCACATTGACAACACCGCTCGAACTCATGGGAACTCCGATGCGCAAGCTCCTGATTGCACTGACTGCCGCCACCGCTCTCAGCGGCTGCGCCGCGACCACTGACACCGCCGAGACGGGGTCCACCGCCGCCTCATCCGCCGAGCGCCCCGAGATCGGCACCTTCGGCTTTGACATTGCCGGCATGGATCGCAGCGTCGATCCGGGCGACAATTTCTTCCAGTTCGCGAACGGCGGCTGGCTGCAAACCAACGAGATCCCGTCCGACCGCTCCAATTACGGCATGTTCACCATGCTCGACGACCTCTCCAAGACGCGGACCCGCGCGATCGTCGAGCAGGCGGCGCAGCAGCCCGGAAGCCGGATCGGCGATTTCTACGCGAGCTTCATGGACGAGGCCCGCATCGAGGCCGCCGGAATCAGCCCGATCCGCCAGGATCTGGACCGGATCCGCGCCATTTCGAGTCGCGCCGATTTCGCCGCGGAGCTCGGGCGGCTTCTGCGGGAGGGCACGACCGGCCCGTTCGCGGGCTACGTCGCCACCGACGACCGCGTTCCGACGCAGATGATCGTCCGCCTCGCCCAGTCCGGCCTCGGCCTTCCGGATCGCGATTACTATCTGCGTGACGAGGCTGCCTTGACCTCGAAGCGCGATGCCTATCGCGCCTATCTCACGCAGCTTCTCACCCTCGCCGGCGAGCAGAATGCCGCCGCGCGCGCCAACGCCGTCCTCGCCTTCGAGACGCGCATCGCCGAGGCGCACTGGACCCGGGTCGACAATCGCGACGACGAGAAGACCTACAACAAGATGACGCCTGCCCAGCTTGCGGAGCGCGCGCCGGGCTTCGACTGGGGCCGCTATCTCGGCGAGGCCGGCTTCGGCGGGCAGGCGAACATCCTTGTCTCGCAGCCTTCCGCCTTCACCGGCTCCGCCCGCGCCGTCGCCGAGACCCCGGTCGAAGTGCTTCGCGACTATGCGATGCTCCGCCTGATCGACGATTCGGCGCCCTATCTCTCGACGCCCTTCGTCAACGCGAACTTCGCCTTCCGCGGAACGGCGCTTGGTGGCACCCCGGAGATCGAGCCCCGCTGGAAGAGGGGCGTGACCCTGGTCACCGCCGCGCTCGGCGACGACGTCAGCCGGATCTATGTCGAGCGGCACTTCCCGCCCGAGGCCAAGGCCGCCGCCGACGAGCTCGTGCGCAACGTCATCCAGGCGATGGACCGCCGCCTGGCAAACCTCGCCTGGATGTCGCCCGAGACCCGGACCCGCGCCCGCGCCAAGCTCGCTGCCTTCACCCCGAAGATCGGCTATCCCGACCGCTGGCGTGACTATTCCTCGGTCCGCATCGGCCGCGACAACCTCGTCCAGAACATCCGCAACGCGACCGAGTTCGAATATCGCCGCCAGCTCGCCAAGCTCGGCCGCCCGGTCGATCGCAGCGAGTGGTTCATGACCCCGATGGAGGTCAACGCCTACGCCAACCCGACCTGGAACGAGATCGTCTTCCCAGCCGCGATCCTGCAACCGCCCTTCTTCGATCCGCATGCCGATCCGGCGGTCAATTATGGCGGGATCGGCGCCGTAATCGGCCACGAGATCAGCCACCATTTCGACGACCAGGGTAGCCGCTACGACATGACTGGCGCGCTTCGCGAGTGGTGGACCCCGCAGGACCGCGAGCGCTTCAATGCGCTCACCGCCCAGCTTGTCGCCCAGTACGATCTCTATGAGCCGCTTCCGGGTCACCGGGTCCAGGGCCAGCTAACGCTGGGCGAGAACATCGCCGATCTCGCCGGCCTCACCGTCGCATTCGACGCCTATCGCCAGTCGCTCGGCGGGCGGAGCGCGCCGGTGCTCGAAGGCCTGACCGGCGACCAGCGCTTCTATCTCGGCTGGGCCCAGGTCTGGCGGCGCGAGTATCGCGAGGCGAACCTGCTTCAGCGCCTGCTGACCGATCCGCACTCGCCCTCCGAGCAGCGGGTCGCGGTCGTGCGCAACCTGGATCCCTGGTACGCCGCCTATAACGTCCAGCCGGACGACGCCCTGTTCCTGGCGCCCGAGCGGCGCGTCCGGATCTGGTAATGGCAAGCGCGGCCGCACGGGTCGGGGGCGGGGGCCGCAGCCTTCCGATCCTCTTCGCCGTCGCGGCCGCGCTCGTCTCGGCGGGCCTGCTCTATTGGGCGGTGGGCGAGCCGCTCTTCGCCGCATCGATGCTGGCCGGAGTCGCGGGGGCAGGGGCGCTGCTTCTCCTGCTCCCGCGCCGCGCGGCCGAAGCGGTCGAGGAGCCCGTCCACGCCGACGTCGCCGTGCTCCGCGCCGCGATCGACGCGGCGGACGGGACGGTTGCAATCACCGCCCGCGACGGCGCGCTCCTCGTCGCGAGCCGGAGCTACACCAAGCGCTTCGGCGCGCCGCTCTCGCCGGCCGTGCTCGGCGATTTCGCGGAGGCGATCTGCGCTGCCCGGCGCGACGGCTGGGCGCGCATCGCCGAGTTCGCCCATAATGGCGAGACCTTCGGCGCCGAACTCGCCGAGGCCAACGGCCATATCGTCTGGAGCTTCGCCCCTCTCGGCGGCGGCGACCTCCCGCGCGAGGCCGCGGCGATGCTCGGCGGCGAGGCCGGGCGCCGGCTCGGCGAGGCCGGCGTGATGGCGGTTCTCGCCAATTCCGGCGGCGACATCGTTGCCGCAAACCCAGCTTTCGCGGCGCGCGCGCTGGGCGAGGGTGCGGGTTCGGTCGACGGGGCGCCTCTGGTCGAGTTCCTCGCGGCGAACGAGGCCGGGCACGTCCTTTTCGCGAGCGAGCTTCGCGAGGGATCGCCCTTGCGCATTGTCCAGGTGCCGGTCACCGAGGTGCCCGAGCATCTGTCGCTCTTCCTTTTGTTCGACGATGCCGGCGCGCCGAGGCTGGGCAGCGACGAGACATCGAGCATCCACGCGCTTCTCGACAGCCTTCCCCTCGGCCTCGCCCTTGCGGACCGCGACGGGCGCTTCTCGTTCCTGAACCGCGCCTTCCGCCGCGCCGCCGGCCTCGCGCCCGATGCGCACCCGACTTGGCCCGGGGACCTGCTCGTCGACGAGGACAAGGGGCCGGTCTCCGATGCCGTCCGACGCTTCGCCCGCGGGCCCGCCCATTCGGGCGACATCGCGGTGCGCCTCCGGACCCAGCCCGAGGAGCCGGTCGCGCTCACGATCGCCAGCGCCCGCGGCCTCGGCGACGCCGCCGTGCTCCTGAGCCTCAAGGACAATAGCGAGGAGGCGCGGCTGAAGCGCGAGGTCGCCCAGGCGACCAAGATGCAGGCGATCGGCCAGCTCGCCGGCGGAGTCGCCCACGATTTCAACAATATCCTGACCGCGATCCTTGGTTATTGCGATCTCATGCTGATGCGCCACACGCCGGGCGACAGCGATTATGACGACATCCAGCAGATCCGCTCCAACTCGAACCGCGCCGCCAACCTCACCCGCCAGTTGCTCGCTTTCTCGCGCCAGCAGACGCTCCGCCCGCAGGTCCTCCAGCTCCCGGACGTCGTCTCGGAGGTCTCGAATCTGCTGAAGCGCCTGCTCGGCGAGACCGTGAAGCTCACGGTGAAGCATGGTCGAAACCTGGGGGCGGTGCGCGCCGATCCGGGCCAGCTCGAGCAGGTGATCGTGAACCTCGCCGTCAACGCCCGCGACGCGATGCTTCCAAAGGGCGGCGGAACCCTCTCGATCCAGACCGCCTCGGTCCATGCCGAGGAGGTGCGGCGCATGGGATCCGACATCCTGCCGATCGGCGACTACACGTCGCTCACCGTCTCGGACACCGGCACAGGGATTCCGCAAAACCTGCTGGCCAAGATCTTCGAGCCCTTCTTCACCACCAAGGAGGTGGGGAAGGGGACCGGGCTCGGCCTCTCCACCGTCTACGGGATCGTCAAGCAGTCCGGGGGCTTCATCTTCGCGGATTCCGACGAGGGGAAGGGCGCAACCTTCAGCATCTATTTCCCGGTCCACCGCGCCGAGGCCGAGAAGCCGGTGCGCCGAGCCCCCAAGGAGAAGACCGAGCTCTGGGGCAGCGGCACCGTGCTCCTGGTCGAGGACGAAGCGACCGTGCGCGCGGTCGCCGAGCGCGCCTTGACCCGCCACGGCTACAACGTCCTCACCGCCGAGAATGGCGAGGCGGCGCTCGAGATCCTTGCCCGCGAGGGCCATGTCGATCTGATGATCTCGGACGTCGTCATGCCGATGATGGACGGGCCGACCACCGTTCGCGAGGCGCGCAAGACCCGCCCTGATCTGCCGATCCTGTTCATCTCCGGCTATGCCGAGGAGCAGCTTCGGAAGTCGATCGATCTCGATCGCGTCGCCTTCCTGGCCAAGCCCTTCTCGGTCCAGAAGCTCGCCGAGGCGGCCCGCGACGCCATGGCCCAGGGCAGCGCCCGCTGAGCCCCTGTTCGGGCGCAACCCGTTGCCTGGGTTAACAAAATAAATCTTTGCGTTTCCGAAACTCTTCCCTAAGTCCCCTGCATGTCTGACCGTTCGCGTAACGTCCTCATCGTCGAGGACGAACCCCTCATCGCCATGATGCTGGAGGATTTTCTCGACAGCCTCGGCCACCGCGTGGTCGGCACGTGCGAGAGCGTCGAGGACGCGCTCGCCCATGTCGAGCGCGGCGAATTCGACGTCGCCATCATCGACGTCCAGCTCAAGGAGGGGAAGACGGTGTGGCCGGTCGCCGATCGGCTGGCTGACGCGGGCAAGCCCTTCGTGCTCGCCACCGGCGGCCATGTCGAGCCGCCGCCCGAGCGCCACGCCGACGCGCCGGTTCTCTCCAAACCGTACACGATCGACGCGATCGAGCCCGCGCTGGAGCAGGCGACCGGCGCCTGAGCCTACTTAGATCGGGATCTTGAGCGGCGGTGTGGCGCGCCGCCTCTGCTCGATCAGTCCGCCGCCGGGGAAGGCGACCGCGGCGCGCAGGCCGGCGATGGTCGAGGCGTTGCGGACGCTCCGGCGCGCGGTGTTGAGGACATGGTTCAGCATCTCGCGCGGCGGGACGTCGCCGCGCTCCTCCACGAAGCTCAACCGGTGGAGCGCGTAGAGGCCGATTGCGGCCGAGATCAGGAAGAAGAGCTGCCACCAGCCGAAGCTGAGCTGCAGCGCCGAGAGGCCGCTCGGCGCGTTCCACCCCACCGCGATGACGAGCTCGCGCGCCCGGAAGAATTCGGCGAGGGCGCCGCCGAGCAAAGGTGCCGATCCGGCCGCGGCTGCGCTGACCAGGGCCGCGGTCGCGACATAAACGTGCGAGCTCCCGCGCGGCGCGAGCTTCAGGATGACCGTGCTGGAGGCGAGCGTGACGCCGGCCGAGGTCATTCCCATCAGCACGTGCAGGACGATCAGATAGACGGTGCGGGTCGTGCCGCTCATCTCGGCCGCGAGGGCCATTGCCGCGATGCAGAGGATGAAGAGCGGGGCTGCGAAGGCGAGCACCGTCTTGTTGGCGAATCTGTCGGTCAGCGCGCCCCATTGGCGGAGCAGGACCAGGTTCGAGAGCTGGCTGACGATCGAGAGCAGCAGCACGAAGCCGGGTGAATAGCCGAGCTGCTGTATGAAGAAGATGGCGAAGAAGGGCACTGCGAGGTTGGCTGCGAACTGCCAGGAGGCGAGGAAGCGGATCAGCCGGACGAAATTGCGGTCGCGCAGCGGCTGGCGGAACAGCTCGCCGAAGCTCCGGAGCGCCGGACCCGTCGCCATCTCCGGTTCCGGCACCAGCGCCAGCTGCCAGGTGCTGATCGCGCCGGCGATGAAGCCGCCGATGTAGAGCAGGAAGAAGACGAGGCGCTGGTCGCCGCCGGACCCGGCGAGCTCGAGCGCGCCGGCGGCCACGGCCGTCCCGAGCACCCCGATCGCGGTCGCCCAAATCGTCCGCCGCGCGAAGAAGCGGCCCAGCCTTTCCTCGGGCACGAGATCGCGAATCCAGCTGTTCCAGGCGCAGCCGGCGACCGCGTTGAACGCGCAGTGGATCGTCTCGCCGATCACCAGCAGCGAAAGCGCGATCGCGCGATTGTCGAAGAAGACGAGCACCGCCATCAGCGGAAGCGCCAGCCGCGCCAGCAATAGGCTGGCGATCGCCACCAGCCGGCGCCGCCGGATCCGCTCGAGCAGCAGCACCGCCGGCGCCTGCAGCAATTGGGTGAGGAAGGGCACGGCGGCGAGCAGGCCGATCACGCCGGGCGTGGCGCCGAGATAGAGGGCGTAGGCGACGAGAACGACGCCGCTGTTGAGAGTCCCGACGATGGTCGCGAAGCTCGCGTCGAGCATCAGCCGGCGAAGGCCGCGCTCCAGCCGGTCGGGGGCGATAGCGTGCTGGGTGGTGCTCGGTCCCACTGGTCCGCCAACCGGCATCGGCGGCGGCTGTTCCATGTTCGTGGCCGGTCGCGCATGATTTCGTTATGCAGCGTCGTTGGAGCAGGGCTGTCATCCCAGCGAAGGCTGGGATCTCGGCGGGGTCACTCTCGGCCTGTGTGCAGGACGCCCTCCACCCACGATCGAGACTTCTCGTCCCGAGATCCCTGCCTCCGCAGGATGACGGTCTCGGACTGCCCCGGTGGCTCGTCAGCGTCGGTGCTGCAACAATGAAGTTCCCCTCTTGTTCTCCTAGAACATTTGTTGTACGAAACGCAAATCGCGTTGAACGCTCGGCGCAGTGGCAATAGGGGAGCAGCTTGCTATGACGGCATCTCTCAAGGTCGTTTCCGACAGGAATTCACAAGACATGGACAAGCAGAAGGCCCTCGAGGCCGCCCTCGCGCAGATCGA
>JAEWCW010000085.1 GCA_023390415.1 Pseudomonadota bacterium
ACCAGACCTAAGCCCCGCATATCCCTCGCCCTTTTCTGAACCCGGCTTGGCCCGGGCATTCATGACCTATTCAAAGGATTGACGCTATGCCACTCCCGATCCAAGCAAAAGCTCCGAGTATCCGTCCAAATGCGTCTTGCTGCTGCCTTCCTTGCCCTGATGGCGCTGCCGCTCGCAGCCGTCCCCGCCGACGCGCAGGGCCGCGGCCGTGGCCGCGATCAGGACGCCGCCTTCCACGCGCGCCAGCAGGGCCAGATCCTGCCCTTGAGCGTCATCCTCTCCCGCGTGCGCGTCCGCAACGCCCAATATATCGGCGCCGATCTCGACGATTCGGGCTCGGTCTATCGGCTCACCTTCATGGCGCCGGGCGGCCAGGTGGTCCGGGTCCACGTCGATGCGCGAACCGGCCGACCGCTCGAAGTCTCGCGCTGAGCCCTTTCCCCTGCTATCCGCCCCATTGTTGGGCCGCTGAAACAAATTGCCACCGGCGCTTGTTTTCGGCGGAACATGGCTGATCTTAGGGATCGAAGAGGCGGGAAGGTGACAATATGCGGGTTCTGATCGTCGAGGACGAGCCGAATCTGGGCCGGCAGCTGCGGGCCACTCTGGAGGGTGCCGGCTATGCCGTCGATCTCGCCACCGACGGCGAGGACGGCCATTATCTGGGCTCCACCGAAAGCTATGATGCGATCGTGCTCGATCTCGGCCTTCCGGAGATTGACGGCCTCACCGTGCTCGATCGCTGGCGCAAGGAGGGGATCGTCGTCCCGGTCCTCGTGCTGACCGCCCGCGACAGTTGGTCGGACAAGGTTGCGGGCCTCGATGCCGGCGCCGACGACTATCTCGCCAAGCCCTTCCAGACCGAGGAGCTGATCGCGCGGCTGCGCGCGCTGATCCGCCGCGCGTCGGGCAATGCCTCCTCCGAGCTCACCGCGGGCCCCGTCCGGCTCGACACGCGCTCGGGCAAGGTCACGCTGGACGGCGAGCCGGTGAAGCTCACCGCGCAGGAATATAAGCTCCTCTCCTACCTGATGCACCACAAGGGCAAGGTGGTGAGCCGCACCGAACTGATCGAGCACATCTACGACCAGGACTTCGACCGCGATTCCAACACGATCGAGGTGTTCGTCACGCGCATCCGGAAGAAGCTCGGCCAAGACGTGATCACCACCATCCGCGGCCTCGGCTATTCGCTCGAGGAACCGCGCGTGTGAGCAGCCGCCGGCGCGGCGGCTGCGGGGCCTGACGATGAAATGGCCGGACTGGCGATTGCGGGCATGGCGGGAGCGGCGCAAGGCGCGCCCGTCGACAGGCTCGCTGACCCGGCGAATCATCGGCGTCGCGGCGATCTGGATCGTCCTTCTTCTCGGCGTCGGCGGCTACACGCTCGACCGCATTCTCACCTCCGCGATCACGAGCAATTTCGACGACCAGCTCGAGTTCGTCGTCAATTCGCTGATCGCGACCTCCGAGATCGGGCCCGAGGGCGAGGTCCTCCTCAATCGCCCGCCGGCCGACCAACGCTTCCTGGAGCCTTATTCGGGCCTCTACTTCCAGATCACCGCGGAGGGATTCGATCCGGCGACGGCGCCGCCCGCTTTCTCCTTTCCGTCGCGGTCGCTCTGGGACCGGCGGCTGGAAGTGCCGAGCGGCCACCAGGATTTCGAGGTCCACGTCTATGACAGCCTGCAATTTCCCGGCGAGGAATTGCGGGTCATCGAACGCGACGTGCGCCTTCCCGGTTCGCCCCGGCGCTGGCGCTTCCAGGTCGCCTCGACGCGCCAGCCGATCGACGACCAGATCAGCGTCCTCCGCCGCACCCTGGTGCGCTCCTTCGCAATCCTCGGCCTCGGCCTCGTCATCCTCGCCGGGCTCCAGGCGGTCTACGGCCTCTGGCCGCTGAGGCGCGTGCGCAAGGCGATCGGCGAAATCCGCTCAGGCGAGAGTTCGCGGATCGAGCAGCGCTTCCCGCGCGAGATCCGCCCGCTGACGGAGGAGCTCAACGCCCTCCTCGCCCATAACGAGAAACAGGCCGAGGAGGCGCGGCGCCACGCCGGCAACCTCGCCCATGCCCTCAAGACCCCGCTCACCGTCGTCACCAACGCCGCAACCGCCAACGCCCCCGACCTCGCCGAGACGGTCTGCCGCGAGGTGACGACGATGCGCCGCCAGGTCGACCACCATCTCGCCCGCGCCCGCGCCATCGGGCGCCGCTCCTCGGCCCAGGCGCGCGCCGAAGTCTGGCCCTCGGTCGAAGCGGTCGAGCGCGCCGTCTCGCGCCTCTACGAGGACGTCACTGTCGACCTTACCGGCGACCGCGACGCGGCGGTCCGGGTCGAGCGCCAGGATCTCGACGAGATGGTCGGCAATCTGATCGAGAATGCCGCCAAATATGGCGGTGGGCGGGTGTTCGTGACGATCCGCAGCACCGAGGAATGCGTCGAGATCGAGGTCGAGGACGACGGCACGGGCATCCCCGAGGAGGTGCGCGCCTCGATCTTCGAACGCGGTGCCCGGCTCGACAGCAACAAGCCCGGCACCGGCCTCGGCCTCGCCATCGTCCGCGATGTCGCCGAAATCTACGGCGGATCGATCCATCTCGAGGAGAGCGAGGATCTGGGCGGCCTCCTTGCGAGGCTCAGGCTCCCGCTGGCTGCAGCGGCGTGAAGCGACGACGAATCCTTGCCTTTTGAAGGGCCACCGCGCACAGGGCCACTGCCATGAGCGCGACCATTCACTCCATCGGCGTCGACCGGGCGCCGTCGCTCGAGCCGATGCTTCAGCTCGTCGCCGCAGACCTCAATCACGTCAATTCCGTGATCCTCGAGCGCATGCAGAGCGAGGTGACCCTGATCCCGGAGCTCGCCGGCCACCTCATCGCCGGCGGCGGCAAAAGGATGCGGCCGATGCTGACGCTCGCGTCTGCCCGACTGCTCGATTATCCCGGCACCCGCCACCACAAGCTCGCCGCCGCGGTCGAGTTCATCCACACCGCCACGCTGCTCCACGACGACGTCGTCGACGGATCGGGCCTGAGGCGCGGGCGGCGCACCGCCAACATCATCTGGGGCAATCCGGCGAGCGTGTTGGTCGGCGATTTCCTGTTCTCGCGAAGCTTCGAATTGATGGTCGAGGACGGCAGCCTCAAGGTCCTCAAGATCCTCTCGCGCGCCTCGTCGGTGATCGCCGAGGGCGAGGTCGACCAATTGACCGCCCAACGCCGGATCGAGACCGGCGAGGACCATTATCTCGGGATCATTACCGCGAAGACGGCGGCGC
Source organism: Pseudomonadota bacterium (assembly GCA_023390415.1). Classification (GTDB taxonomy): domain Bacteria; phylum Pseudomonadota; class Alphaproteobacteria; order Sphingomonadales; family Sphingomonadaceae; genus Allosphingosinicella. Next base: position 3,280 of record JAEWCW010000085.1, read on the forward strand.
TGTTCGCGGCCGCCTGCCGGATCGCGGCGGTGGTCGCGGAGCGCGACGAGGCGACCGAGCAGGCGCTCGATTGCTACGGCCGCAATCTCGGGATCGCCTTCCAGCTGGTCGACGACGCGATCGACTATGCCTCGGATTCGGAGACGATGGGCAAGGGCGTCGGCGACGATTTCCGCGACGGCAAGGTGACGCTCCCGGTCATCCTCGCTTATGCCCGCGCCGGCGAGGAGGACCGCCGCTTCCTGAGGGAAGCGATCGAGGGCAGCCGCAATTCGGACGAGGATCTCGCCCGCGCCACCGCTTTGTTGCGCGCGACCAGCGCCCTCGACGACACGCTCGCCCGCGCGCGCACCTACGGCCAGCGCGCGATCGACGCCTTGGGCCCCTTCCCGAGCGGGCGCGCCAAATCGGCGATGGTCGAAGCGGTCGAATTCGCCATTGCGCGGGCCTACTGACCTTCCCATCCACGCCGTCCTCGCGGAGCTGCGCGCGGCCCTGAGCAGCGGCAGCAATGCCGTGCTGGTCGCGCCGCCGGGCGCTGGAAAGACCACGGCGGTCGCGCCAGTCCTGCTCGAAGAGCCCTGGTGTTCGGGCGAGATCCTCCTCCTGTCGCCCCGACGCCTCGCTGCGCGGGCGGCCGCGGAGCGCATGGCGGACCTCTCCGGCGAACCGGTCGGCCGGACCATCGGCTATGCGACCCGGCTCGATACCAAGCGCTCCGCCGCGACCCGGATCACGGTGCTGACGGAGGGCATTTTCCTTTCGCGCATCCAGGCCGATCCCGAGCTGGCTGGAGTCTCGGCAGTCCTCTTCGACGAGGTCCATGAGCGCAGCCTCGATTCGGATTTCGGCCTCGCTCTCGCGCTCGACGCCCAGGCCGCGCTTCGCCCGGACCTCCGCCTCCTCGCCATGTCGGCGACCCTCGACGGCGCGCGCTTCGCGGCCCTCATGGTCAAAGACGGGCAAGCCGCCCCCGTGATCCAGAGCGAAGGCCGGTCGCACCCGATCGACCTCGTCCATCTCGGTCGGGCGGCCGAGAAAAGGATCGAGGACGAGATGGCCGCCGCGATCCGCCGGGCGCTGGCGGAGGCGGAGGGCGGGCTCCTCGCATTTCTCCCCGGGGTCGCCGAGATCGAGCGGACGGCCGAGCGCCTCACCAGCCTGCCGACAGACGTCGATCTCCACCGCCTTCATGGCAGCCTCGATCCAGCCGCCCAGCGCGCCGCGATCGCCGCCGCCCGGCCCGGACGCCGCAAGGTCGTCCTCGCCACCTCGATCGCCGAGACCAGCCTCACCCTCGACGGAGTACGGGTCGTGGTCGATTCGGGGCTCGCCCGGCGGCCGCGTTATGATCGCGCCGCGGGGATCACGCGGCTCGTCACCGAGCGAGCGAGCCAGGCGGCGGTGGCCCAGCGCGCCGGACGCGCCGGCCGCCAGGCAGCGGGCAAGGTCTATCGCCTCTGGGAGGAGTCGGCGACCGCCGCTCTCCCCCGCTTCGATCCGCCGGAGATCCTCGAGGCCGACCTCTCGGCCTTGCTCCTCGACTGCGCGCTCTGGGGAGTCGCCGACCCGCGCCACCTTCGTTGGCTCGACCCGCCGCCGGCCGCAGCCGCGGACGAGGCGCGGACCCGTCTTAGCGCTCTCGGGGCACTCGACCCGGAGGGGCGCCCGACGGCGCACGGCAAGGCCGTGGCCGCGCTGCCGCTGCCGCCGCGCCTCGCCCACATGCTGATCGCCGCGGGCGGGCATGGCTGGGGGCGCACCGCCGCCGAGGTCGCGGTGCTGCTGTCCGAACGCGGGCTCGGCGGGAACGACGCCGATCTTGAGCTGCGTCTCCGCCGATGGCGCGGCGAGCGGGGAAAGCGGGCCGAGGCAGCCCGCGGCCTGGCGAGACGGTGGTCGCAGCTCGCTGGCACCCGCGGCGGCGACGGCGAGGTCGGTGCCTGCGTCGCATTGGCCTTCCCGGACCGCCTGTCGAAGCGGCGCGATTCTTCGGGCGAGAACTGGATTTCGGTGGGCGGCCGAGGCTTCCGGCTCGATCCCGCTTCCCCGCTGGCGCGGGAGGAATGGCTGGCGGTCGCGGAGGTCAGCGGCACCGCCGCTGGCGCACGAATCCTGGCGGCTGCGCCGATCGACCAAGCGACGGTCGAAACGCTTTATGCCGAAGGCATCCGGGCCGGCAGCCAGGTCTTCTTCGACGCCGAGACCGGCGGCGTGCGCGCCACCCAAGGGCGGCGGTTGGGCGCGATCCAGCTCTCCGGCGGGACCGACAGCAAGCCCGATCCCGAGCAGGTGGCAGCGGCGCTGGTCGAGGGGGTCCGCCGTTATGGCCTCTCCCTGCTTCCATGGAGCGAAGCGGCGCAATCGCTGCGCCGGCGCGTCGCCTTCGCCGCCGAGGCGCACGACCCGTCCCTTCCCGATCTCTCTGACGCCGCCCTGCTCGCGACGCTCGACGAGTGGCTGCCCTCCCTCGTCGCCGGCAAGCGCCGCCTCTCCGACGTCGATCCAAGCGCGCTGTCGGGCGTGCTCGACATGCTGCTCGGCTGGGAGGGCAGGAAGGCCGTGGACAGGCTCGCGCCGCACGCCTTCACCACGCCCGCGGGGAGCAGCCATGCGATCGATTACGAGGGCGAGGCCGGGCCGACGGTCACTGCGCGCGTCCAGGCCTTTTTCGGCCTCTCTGACCATCCTTCCATCGCAGGTGGACGCATTCCGCTGGTCCTGAGCCTCACCTCGCCCGCGGGACGGCCGATCCAGACGACCCGGGATCTTCCGGGCTTCTGGAAAGGCAGCTGGGCGGATGTCGCGCGCGAGATGCGCGGCCGCTACCCGAGGCATCCCTGGCCGGACGATCCGGCCGCCGCTGATCCGACGCTGCGAACGAAGAAGGCCGCCGCACGAGGCGGCTAGGCCTTAGGATCAGGCGCTGAGGCGGGCCCGGCTGCCGTGGACGAGCTCGGAGGCGCGCTCGAAGCTCATCGGGCGGCCGAAAAGATAGCCCTGGATCTGGTGACAGCCGAGGTCGCGCATCCGCGTGAAATCGTCCGCCGTCTCGACCCCTTCCGCGGTCACCGTCATCCGGAAGCTCTTGGCGAGCTGAACGATCGACTGGATGATCGCCACCGTCTCGCGGTTCTCGGCGGCGTCGCGCACGAAGGAGCCGTCGATCTTCAATTTGTGGAAGACCGCCTTGTTCAGATAGCCGAGCGACGAATAGCCGGTTCCGAAATCGTCGAGCGCGATGCCGACGCCGAGCGCGCGGAGCCGCTTCAGGACATCGAGCGCGCCGTCGGAATCGCCGAGGAAGACGCTCTCGGTCACTTCGAGCTCGAGCCTGTTCGCCTGGAGCCGGTAGCGGCCGAGCGCTTCGTTGACCGTGTTGGGAAGCGCCGGGAAGATGAGCTGGCGCGCGGAGAGGTTGACCGCGACGCTGATCTGCTCGGGCCAGGCCGAGACGGCGCGGCAGGCCTCCTCGATCACCCAGTCCCCAAGGTCCATGATCAGGCCCGATTCCTCGGCCAGCGGGATGAACTCGTTGGGCGGCACGATCCCGCGGGTCGGGTGGTGCCAGCGGATCAGCGCCTCGAAGCCGACAAGGCTCTGGTCGGCGGCGCTGACCAGCGGCTGGTAGACGAGCCTGAACTGGCCGAGCGTCAGGCCGTTGCGCAAGTCCTGCTCCAGCCGCAGCCGGTCCTCGGCCGCATTCTGCATGTCCGAGTTGAAGAAGCAGCAGGTGCCGCGGCCCTGGTCCTTCGCCTGGTAAAGGGCGAGGTCGGCCTTCTGGATGAGATCGTCGACGCTCTGGCCGTCGATCGGCCCGAACGCGCAGCCGATCGAGACCCCGATCCGGATCTCCGCCTTGTCGATATGATAAGGCTCGGCGACCGCGGCGATCAGGCGCTGGGCGAGCCCTTCCACCATGCGGCGGCTCTGCGCGTCCTTGATGACGATCGCGAACTCGTCGCCGCCCATCCGACCGACATGGCCGTTGGGGCCGACTTCCTTGACCAGACGCTGCGAGACGCTCTTCAGAACCGCGTCGCCCTTCGGGTGGCCGAACGTGTCGTTGACCGGTTTGAAGCCGTCGAGATCGAGGAACATGATCGCGCAGGGCACGTTCGAGGCCGTCGCCGTCGACAGCGCCTCGCCGAGCAGCTGGCGCACGCGGCCGCGATTGGGAAGGCCGGAGAGGACGTCCATGTTGGCGAGGTTGGTCAGGCGCTCCTGGGTCTTGCGGACCTCCGTGACGTCCGAGCCAACGCCGCGGAAGCCCTGGAACTGGCCCGCCATGTCGATGATCGGGTCGCCCGCCAGGCTGATCCAGCGCGTGCCGCGGCGCGTCTTCAGCTCCATCTCGAGGTTCGAGAAAGGCTGGCGGGCGAGCAAAGTGCGGCCGAGCGCGCTGCTTCCGCCGAGCGAGGCCGGGAGCGAATGGCCGATCAGCTGGCTGGTCGAGCGGCCGAGCAGCGCCGTCATCCGCGACGAGATGTAGACGACACGATTCTCGCTATCGACCTGCCACAGCCAGCCGACCCCGCGATGCTCATATTCCTTGAGCAGAAGCCGGATCGATTCGGCCTGGGTGCGGGTCTTGGCAATGGTCTGGAGCTGGCCGAAGGTCCAACGGGTCATTCGGGTGACGCCGAACACGCCGGCGGCGGCAACGCCGATGAAGGTGAGGCCGAGCTTGAGGTCGAGCGAGCCCGAACCGAAATAATAAGCGAGACAGAAAGCCGCGGTGAGCACGCTGATCCACGCGATCGATGCGCCGGGGATCGCCGCGAGCGCGACCGAGGCGGTGATCATCGCCGCCATCGCGCCGCCGATCACGATCTGGACCTCGGGCGCCTGGGTTGCGAAGGCGTAGGTCGGAAGCGACGCCCAGGCCACGGCAAGCACGACCGCCTCGACCGTCGAGATCCACTTGCGGCGCGGACGCTGGCTCCCCTGCCCGCCCCAGGCCGCGGCCTCGAGCGCGCGGCGGCACACAGCCCAGTTGAGGAAGGCGACGACCGCCACCCAGCCGACGATGAAGCCGAGCGAGACCGAACCCAGCAGGCCCCAGGCCGTCAGCAAGGCTGCGCCGACTCCGGTGATCGCAAAATAGGGCGCGAACAAAGCGCGCGCCTCGACCTGGCCCTGGTGAAGATGCGCCTCACGAAGGCGCTCGCTACCGGTCTCGTAACCGACCGGCTCCGGCGCCATATCGACCGAAGCAAGCTCCTGCGGCTCTGAGTCCAGGGGGACCGGGGCGTGATACATCGAAATCCAATGCCGGTGTGACGTTTCCCCGTCCTCGTACCGGCAGACGTTTGATGCTTAGTTAAATTCGGAGGAAGAAAAAGCGCCGTCCAGCCCTTGCCGATGCGCTGCACAGGCCGGGATCAACCCAAGTATTGATGGTGAATAGCACGGTAACCATAAGCGGTGCACTTGGCCCGCGACGGAGGGCGCTCAGCCCGCGTGGGCGCCGATCCAGGCCTCGACGACGGGCGCGATGCGGTTGCGCCACTTGCTGCCGTTGAAGATACCGTAATGGCCGACGCCCTCGGCAAGATGGTAAAGCTTCATCGCCTCTGGAAGGCCCGCTGAGATGTCGAGCGCGGCGCGGGTCTGGCCGATCCCCGAAATGTCGTCGCGCTCGCCCTCGATCGCCAGCAAGGCCACGTCGGTGATCGCCTTCGGGTCGACCGCGCGACCGCGATGGGTGAGCTTGCCGTCGGGCAGAAGATGGCGCTGGAAAACCGAATCGATCGTCTGGAGGTAGAATTCCTCGGTCATGTCGCAGACGGCGCGATATTCCTCGTAGAAAGCCTTGGTGGCGTCGGCGCTCTCGCCATCGCCGGCGACGAGATGCTTGAACATCTCCCAGTGGCTGACGAGGTGGTTGCCGAGGTTCATCGTCATGAAGCCCGCAAGCTGCAGGAAGCCCGGATAGACCCGCCGCCCGGCGCCCGGATAGGTGAACGGCACGGTGGCGATCACATTCTGCTGGAACCAGCTGTGCGGCCGCTCGGTGGCGAGCGTGTTGACCGCGGTCGGCGCCTTTCGGGTGTCGATCGGCCCGCCCATCATGGTCAGCGTCCGCGGCCGCGCCGGATTGCGGTCCGCGGACATGATCGCGGCCGCGGCATAGGCCGGCACCGAGGGCTGGCAGACCGCGAGCATATGCGCGCCGGGCCCGAGATGCTCCATGAACTCAATGAGGTAATCGATATAGTCGTCGAGATCGAAGCGCCCCGCCTCGACCGGCACCAGCTTCGCGTCGCGCCAATCGGTGATGTAAACGTCGTGGCCGGGAAGCATCCGCTCGACCGTTCCGCGCAGAAGCGTCGCATAATGGCCGGACATCGGCGCGACGATCAGCAGCCGCGGCCCGCCCTCGATGCCTAGGCGGCGGAAATGCTTGAGCTGGCCGAACGGCTTCCTGAGGACGATCCCCTCCTCCACCGCCACCTCGCGCCCCTCGACCACGGTCGATGTGAGGCCGAATTCCGGTTTCCCGCGCGGCGCCGCGGCATGGGCGAAGACGTCCAGCGCCGAAGCGACGATGGGCCCCATCCCGCCATAGGCGAAGGGGTTGGCTGGGTTCTGGAGCCAATTGGAGCCGAGATTGGCGAGGGTGCTTGCACCGGCGAGCAGCGAGCGCTGCACTTCATACGCATCGTAAAGCATTCGAACTCAACATGGACCTGCCCCTGCCCAGCGTCAACGCCGGGGTTCCCGAGTCGGATCCGGCCTGCGCGCCATTGAGCGCGGGGGTGCCGACTGCTAGGTCCGCGCCATGCGAGATCGGAGCGAGCCACCGCCGGCGAAGAGCATCGCCAGCCTTCGGATGGTGTGGGGCTATGCGCTTCGCCACCCGTGGATGATCGTCGGCGCCGCTTGCGCCCTCCTCGTCGCTGCGGCCGCGACTCTCGCCATTCCGGACGGCTTTCGCCGGGTGATCGACAAGGGCTTCGCCTCCTCAGGCGGCGACATCTCCCAGCATTTCTATTACCTTTTCGGCATCGTCATCGTGCTCGCCATGGCGACCGCGATCCGATTCAGCCTGATCTCGCTGCTCGCCGAACGGGTCGTCGCCGCAGTGCGCAGCGACGTTCACGAGAATCTGCTGCGCCTCGAGCCGCGATTCTTCGAGGAGAACCGGCCCTCCGAAATCGCTACGCGCCTGACCTCAGACACGACCCTGATCGAGACGGTGGTCGCGAGCTCGGTCTCGGTCGCGCTGCGCAACACCGTGATGGGCGTCGGCGGAGTCGCCTATCTCTTCACCCTGGCGCCGGGCCTCACCGTTCAGCTGCTGATGGTGATCCCGGTCATCATCGTCCCCATCGTCTTCCTCGGCCGCAAGGTGCGCAACATCTCGCGCAGCAACCAGGACCGGATCGCCGACGTCGGCGCGACCGCCTCCGAGACGCTCGCCGCAATGAAGATCGTCCAGGCATTCGGTCAGGAGCAGCGCGAGAATCTCCGCTTCCGCGCGGCAGTCGCCAACGCCTACGGCACAGCCCGCCGACGAATCCTGGTCCGCGCGGCGATGACCGCGATCGTCATCACCCTCGTCTTCGGCTCGATCACCCTCGTCATGTGGGAGGCCGCCGTCGGGGTCAGCACCGGCACGGTCAGCGGCGGCACGATCGCCGCCTTCGTTCTCACCGGCGGGATCGTCGCGGGCGCGTTCGGCGCACTGAGCGAAGTCTATGGTGACCTCCTTCGCGGTGCGGGCGCGGCGAGCCGCCTTGCCGAGCTGATGGCGCAGGTTCCGCAAATCCGGGCGCCCGAAAGCCCGGTGCCGCTGGGCGAGCCCGCCCGCGGCGCCCTGGCCTTCGAGGACGTGACCTTCCATTATCCGACCCGGCCGGAGGTGAGTGCGCTCGAGCGCTTCAGCCTCGCCATTGCGCCGGGAGAGACTGTGGCGATCGTCGGGCCCTCGGGCGCCGGAAAGACCACCCTCTTCAATCTCGCCCAGCGCTTCTACGATCCGGAGAGCGGCACCGTCCGCCTCGACGGCGTCGATGTCCGCATCGCCGATCCGGCTGCCGTTCGCGCGCGGATCGCCCTGGTGCCGCAGGAGACGGTCATCTTTGCCGCGTCGGCCCGCGATAACCTGCGCTACGGCATGTGGGAGGCGAGCGACGAGCAATTGTGGGAGGTGGCGGAGGCAGCCAATGCCGCCGAATTCCTTCGCCGCCTGCCGGATGGGCTCGACACCTATCTCGGCGAGGGCGGCGCGCGCCTGTCGGGCGGCCAGCGCCAGCGCATCGCCATCGCGCGGGCGCTCCTTCGCGACGCGCCCCTGCTTCTGCTCGACGAGGCGACCTCCGCGCTCGACGCGGAGTCCGAGCGTCTCGTCCAGGCCTCGCTCGAGCGTCTGTTCGAAGGCCGCACGACCCTGGTCATCGCCCACCGCCTCGCCACCGTCCGCGCGGCCGACCGCATCATCGTGATGGACCAGGGCAGGATCGTCGAAGAGGGCACCCACGAGGCGTTGACCGCCAAAGGCGGCCTCTACGCCAAGCTCGCCCGCATGCAGTTCGAAGGCTTGGCCGCCTGACCAAGGGGCAGCGCCCGGCCCTGATCTCGGCTCCCTGAACCTTCGCCCGATCAGGATTGCCGCGGCTTCTTCAACCTTCCGCCCGCGAGCACCTGCACCGGTGCCGGATTAGGTCCGGCATGACGGAAGCTCCGCCCCGTCCTGTTTCCCCGCACAAACAAAAAGGGCGGCCCGAGGGCCGCCCTTTCCGTGTCTTGATGAGAGCCGAGCTCAGAAGACGTTGCCGTACGCCTCGTTGCCGACGAAGCCCATCGCGGTGACCCGCGCGCGCTTGGTGATGGCAAGGACCTCGTCGACCAGCTCATAGCGCGCCTCGGGGTGCGGCTGGAGATGGAGTTCCGGGGTCGGCGAGATCTGCGTGCTGAGCTCCAGATATTGCTGGAGCGTCGGCAGATCGACGACGGCGCCGTTCCAGAGCACCGAGCCGTCCGGCATGATCAGGATCTTGTTCTTGATCGGATCGACGGGCGGCGCAGTCGCATTCGGATCATTGACCGGAAGATCGATCTTCACCGCGTGCGTCTGGATCGGAATGGTGATGATGAACATGATCAGGAGCACCAGCATGACGTCGATGAGCGGCGTCGTGTTGATGTCCATCATCGGTTCGTCGGAGTCGGCGCTGGCTACCGCTGCACCCATTTCACGTACTCCTAAGTCTTACTGGCCGCCGCCGGAACCGCGCGGCTCCGGCTCGGAGATGAAGCCGACGCGCGTGAAGCCCGCCCGCTGCATCGTGTAAATGGTGCCGCCGATGCAGCGATAAGGCGTGCTCACGTCGCCGCGAATATGCGCCTCCGGAATGTCCTCGTCGTCAATCTCGGCATTGGGACCGCCCAGACGCTGGATCTCGGCTTCGAGCGCGGCAGTGGCGCGGTCGAACAGCTCCTGCGACGTGACCTTGTGGAGCTCCCAATAGACCTCGCACTGGCCGTCGACGGCGCGCACCGAGAGGTTGACGTTGTGCGGCGTCGTCGTGGTCGGTTCGAACTCAACCTTGGGCAGACTGACCGGCACGGTCTGAATCACGACCGGAACCGTGATCAGGAAGATGATGAGGAGAACCAACATGACGTCGACGAGCGGCGTCGTGTTGATGTCCGACATCGGAGTTTCTTCGCCTTCGGTCTGGCCGACATTGATGGCCATAGATGCTTCCTATCCAGATGTACGCGGCCGATCGGTGGCGGGCGGAGCCAGGGGCCCCGCCCGTCGCCGGATCAGACCTTCTTCGGACCCGAGCTGGTGGTGCCGCCGGCGCTGCCCGACGAGGTGGTGCCGCCGGGGCTGACGTTGCTGGCGCCGCCCGCACCCGTGGTGCCCGCGGTCGGAC
>JAEWCW010000120.1 GCA_023390415.1 Pseudomonadota bacterium
CCTTCGAGGACGATGTTGAAGCGCCCGTCCGAAAGCTCGTCGCTCGACGTGATCCGGCCGAGGCAGCCCACTTCGAACAAGGCCGGCGGCTCCTCATGGTCGCGCGGCTGGACCATCGCGATCAGGCCGTCGGAAGCGAGCGCGTCGCGGATCATCGCACGGTAGCGCGGCTCGAAGATGTGCAGCGGAAGCTGCGCGCGCGGGAAGAGCAGGGCGCCCGCCAGCGGGAAGATCGGCACCCGCAGCAGCGCGCTTCGCCCGGTCATCCGAACAGGATCGCCGAAAGCTTGCGGCGCTGGTCGCCGGCCCAGCGATCCTCGAGCCCGACCGCCTCGATGAACTGGAGCAGCCGCTTGCGGGCGGCGCCCTCGTTCCACTCGCGGTCGCGGCGGATCGACTCGAGCAACTGGTCGGCGGCGCCGTCGCGGTCGCCCGCGGTCATCAAGGCGGCGGCGAGTTCGTAGCGTGCCTCGTGATCGTCCGGATCGGCGGCGATTCGAGCTTCGAACTGCGCGGTCTCGCCGGCCGCCGGCGCGAGCTCGCTCACCGCGAGCGCGGACTTGGCTTGGGCGAGCGCCGGATCGGCCGCAATCTTCTCGGGGAGCCCGTCGATCAGCGCCTTGGCCTCGTCGTTCCGCCCGGCCGCGATCAAGGCGCGGGCGAGGCCGGAAAGGGCTTCAGCGTTTTCGGGGGCCATCTCGACGATCTGCTGGAAGATGTTCGCGGCGCGCTCGGAATCGCCCGATCCCAGCACCTCCTCTCCCATCGCGATCAAGGGCGCGATCTGCTCTTCCAGCTGCTGCGCCTCGCCCTCGACGGGGAGCTGGGCGAGGATCTGGTCCAGGAAGCGGGTGAGCTGCCCTTCGGTCCGCGCCGGCGTCAGGTCGGCCACGAGCTGGCCCTGGAAGATGGCGTAGACGGTCGGGATCGACTGGACCCGGAACTGGGCGGCGATCGCCTTGTTCGCATCGACGTCGATCTTGACCAGCTTGACGCCGCGATCGGCATAGTCGGCGGCGACCTTCTCGAGCACCGGTGCGAGCTGCTTGCAGGGCCCGCACCAGTCCGCCCAGAAATCGACGATCACCAGGGAGTCGCGCGAAGGTTCGATCACGTCGCGCCGGAAATTCTCCAGCGCCTCGCGCTCGGCCGCGCTCATTCCAAGGGTCGCCATCGTCAGTCTCTCCGCCGAAATGTCCTTGCGCCCTATGTGGGATTGCGCCTTGTTCTGCCAAGCCTATCTAGGCCCTTGCCGGGGCGCGGACCATTTGCTAGTCGCCGCCCCGCCTGATCGCCCGCTGCCGCGGCCGATCCGCCGAGCGGGCGTAGCTCAGGGGTAGAGCACAACCTTGCCAAGGTTGGGGTCGAGGGTTCGAATCCCTTCGCCCGCTCCATTTTTCCGAGATCACGAGGAGCGATTCACGGCCCTGCGGGGTCGTCGGCCGCGTGCATCGCCTGTTCCCACTTGCCCATGTTACGGCGCGCCTCCTGGACGAAGGGGGAGTTGCGGATTCCGGCGAGGAACAGAGCGGCGATCTGCTTGCCGGGCGCGCGCAGCGGGCGCTTCACCTGGATGAGGAGCACCACGCGCGGGCTGTCGCCCTGATGCGTGACCTCGTGCCTATAGGTGTCGTCGAACACCAGGCATTCGCCTTCCGCCCAGCCGACCTCGCGGTCGTGGATTCGCATCGTGCAGCCGCCGTTCGGCGGGACCATCAGGCCGAGATGGCAGGTGACGAGGCCCTTGGTCGGGCCGACATGCGATTCGATCCGGGTGCCGGGGAGGAGGATCGAGAAGAAGGCGCTGTTGAGATCGGGGATCCGCTCGACGATCGCGGTCGTCGCCGGGCAGCGCGCGCAATTGCGCTCCACTTTGTAGCCGTAGCCGTAGAGGAAGAAGGCTTTCCAAAGATCGTGCTGCGCGATCCGGCTGTGGTCGGGCGACATCACCCGAAGCGGCGGGATTTCGCCGAGGCCCGCGATCAGCGAATCCGCTTCGGCGCGGATCGTTCGCCATTCGCGCCTGATCTCGGCCGTCCAGGGCAGCTCGCTCTGGTCGATGATCGGGCCGGTGCCGATCAGGGACGAGCGGGCGATCGCCCGGTCGAACAGTGGCCGGGCGCGCTTTCCAAGCCGATAGATGAGCGAGCGTCGCGGAAGCATGGATTCGTCGATCTCGGGCTTGACCGGGGCGTCCCCGTTCTCCGCCTTGCCGGCGCGGTCGGCGAGGATCCGGGCGGCGGTGCGATGATCCTCGATCCGGTCGACGTCGATCCCGGCTTCCGCGAAGGGAAGCGCGATCGCCGCGGCGGCAATACCCAGCCGCCGGCCGCCGATCGCCACGGCCTGCTTCAGCGACAGCGTGCGAAGCAGGGCGCCCGCCGCCAGCATCGGCCCGAACCGCCACAGGAGCTTCAGCTGGTGCTTGCGATCCCGCTCGGCCTTGGCGAGCACTCGCAGCCCCTCAGAGACTCGCAGGCTCCGCAGCGCGAATAAATTAGCGCCGGTGAACGCGCCGCCCCTGAATCTCAGCCAGGTCCGCCGGCTGGCCGGGTAGCGCGCGACGAGGACGCCGCGCTCCACGACCCCGATCGTAGCGTCCCAGCCCCTGCTCGCGGCGAGGAAATGCTCGACCATTTCGACCGTCAGCAGCGGATGATCGGCCGTCGTGACCAGCACCGGCCAGGGCGCCGCCTCGCTCCCGGCATGGAGGGCGACGCTGGTTGCGATTCCGTCGCGCCCTGCCGCGACTGCGATCCCCTGCGCCTGCTGCAATTCGTCCAGCGCCTCCGGCTCCTGCGTGACGATCAGGATGGGGCCGATCGATGGGCAATCCGCCAGGGTGCGGACGACATGGGCGACCATCGCCTCGCCCGCGACCGGGATCAGGGCCTTCAGCGGAACCCCGAAGCTGTGGCTGAGCGGATCGGGCTCGGCACGCTTGCCTGCCAGGACCAGTGCGGACCATCGGGCGCCCTCACGCGCGGAGCCGGGCTCGCGCGTCTGGTCTGTCGGACCGGCACCTGCGAGGGTTGCACCCGACCGCATGGTTCTGCCTCTGACCTTGGCCCCGGAATCATTGCATGGAGGCGGTGATCCTGCAATCCTCCGCGCTTGTGACGGCCCGAAAGGCGCTAGCATGGGCACAGGCAGTCGCGTCCGACGAGCGATTCTGCTGAGTGCAGGCAAGGGCTCCCGCCTGCTCCCGCTCACCGCCGACCGCCCCAAATGCCTGCTCGACCTGTCCGGCAGGACCCTGCTCGAATGGCAGCTCGATTCGCTGTTTGAAGCGGGAATCGAGGAGATGGTGGTGGTGACCGGCTTCCGCTCGGAGCTGGTCGAGGCGGTCATCGCCGCGCGCGGTCAGTCGCGGGGATGGGTCTCGGCCTTGTTCAACCCCTTCTACCATGTCGCCGACAATCTCGGCTCGGCGTGGATGGCGCGGGAGGCGATGGATTCGCCCTTCCTGCTGCTCAACGGCGACACATTGGTCCCGCCCGCGCTCGTCGAGCGGCTGCTCGGTGCTCCGGATGCGCCCATCTGCGTCGCGGCCGATCGCAAGCCCGAATATGATCCCGACGACATGAAGATGCTGTGCGAGGGCCATCGCGTGCTTCGAATCGGCAAGGGGCTCGAGCAGAGGAACGCGGAGTCGATCGGGATGCTGCGCTTCTTGGAGGAGGGCGCCGCGGCCTTCATCGATATGGCCGGGCGGATCCTGAGGACCGCGGACGGGACCCGCCATTTCTTCCTCGCCGCCGTCGATCGCCTCGCCCAGGAGGGTATGGTCTCGGCCGCCTCGGTGGAGGGGCTGGGTTGGGTGGAGGTGGACAACGCCGCCGACCTGGAGGCCGCGCGCCGCCTCACCGACGGCTGGTCAGGAGCGGGGTGGCCAGTGGCCGCGCAGCCAGCTGCCTAAAGCCTCGATTTGCGAGGGCTCCAGCGCCAACGCTCCGCCGAGCTGCGGCGCCTTCGGCCAGCCCTGATCGGCGATCGCGACCCCTGCCGCGGCGCGTTCGCCGGCATAGCGCGGGATGACGTGCCAGTGGACGTGCGGATCGACCATCATCAGCATCAGATAGTTGATCTTCTCATATTGGATCGCGCTGCGAAGGGCGGTTTCGACGTCGCCCACCACGGTCCGAAGCTCCGCGAACGCCTCCGCGGAGAGGTCCGCGAGGGAGCGCTCCTCGCCTGGCGCGACGACGATCAGCGATCCCAGAGTCGGCTGGTCCGGCCGGAGCAGGACCAGCCAGTGGCGGTAGGCGGCGATCAGGGTCGCGGGGTAGCCGAAGCGGATGACGGTCTCGTTCACCTTCATTGCAGCCAGCTCTCCACTGTTCGTCCCCTGCGCCGTTCCGCCGCCGCCTGCATCAGCCGGACGAAGTGCTCCAGGCAGGACAGGATCGTCCAGACCCCGATCGCGACCAGGCCGATATCCGGGCGGCCGATGAGCAGGGACGCGAACAGCAGCACCATGTTCGGATTGCGCCGCGCGGCGATCAGGCGGAAGCGCGAATCGATCGGCTTCCAGACGTGGATCTGGATTCCGAACGCGGCGATGAACGCGCCCTCCAGCGCCCGCTGGACGAAATAGCCGCCGATCGTGGCGATGAGCGCTGCCTCGTACAGATTCGGTGGAAGCGGCGTTCCGTAGGCCGTCAGGCCCACCCCCCAGGCCCACCACCACAAGGGCGGATGAACGAGGTCGATCCCGTGGTCGAGCACGTCGCCGAGCTTGGAGGAGGTGATCGTGCAGCGCGCCAGCTTGCCGTCCACCGTGTCGAGCACCATGAAGCCCAGCGCCGCCGCCATTCCCGGCCAGTAATGGCCGGTCCAGAAGGCCGCGCCCGCAGCGACGCAGAGCAGGGCGCCGACCAAAGTCACCATGTTCGGCGTGAGGCCGATGCGGGCGCAGAGCCGGGTCAGCCACAAGGCCCATTCCGGCCAGAGATATTTGGTGAGCAGATCGGTGACACCCTTATAGGCGGCGTAATAGCTGATCCGTTCCACGGCGGGGACCGCGTCGGCGGTCAGGCGCTTGATGAACGGGCGCTCCCGGCGCCGCAGGAAGGGGTCGTGGACCGCTTCGAAGCTCTCATGATCGACCACGGCCATGGCCTGACCCGGGGACAGCGTGCGGCGCTCGATCATCGCGCGGCGGATTGCCTCGCACGATTCCTCGTCCGTGCAATTCGCAAGGACTGCGACCCCGCCGCGCGCCACAGCGTGCCCCGGCCGCTCGGCGATCCAGCGCAGCCAGATCGGGTCGAACGCATAGTCGAGATTGACCAGCAGCCGTCCTTCGCCTCCGCCAGTCATGCCCTGCAGCGCGGCGATACGGCGGAGCCGTTCCTCGGACGTCAGCCCCCACAATCTACAGGGATTGGCACCCACGGGCTCGATCGCGGCGGTCATGCGGCTTCTCCCCGCCGGTCGAGCGAAGCCGAAACGTGGTCGGCGGTCCGGAGCGCAAGAGCGAGGATCGTGAGCGTCGGATTGGCCCAGCCGCTGGTCGGGAAGAGCGACGATCCGGCGACATAGAGGTTGGCGATGCCGTGGACCCGTCCCTGGCCGTCCGTGACTCCCGCGGCCGGATCGTCGGCCATCCGGGTCGTCCCCATATGATGGTAGCCGCCGATCGGGTGGGCCGAGACCAAAGGGTCGGTCCGCCAGCGCCGCTCCGGATCGCTGAGCCAGGAGGCGGGCTCGACCTTGCCGAGGCCGAGCCGCTTCAGCTCTTCGCCGAGCGTCTCGACCAGCACCTGGACGCTGTCCACGTCGATCCGCGACAGCCGCCAGTCGAGCCGGACCCGGGGCATGCCCATGGCGTCGACCTCGGCGCCGAGCGTCACCCGGCTGTCCGGATCGGGCGCCTGCTCGGCCCGCACCAGCAAAGCGAGGTCGAGCCGCCCCGCCTTGTGCAGCAGCCAGGGCCGAAGCGGATCGGTGCGGCGCTGGAGGAAGCCCACGGCACGCTTGGTCGTCGTCCACAGCCGCCGCCCAGCCCGCGTCGGCGCCTTCCTGTGCTTGACCGCCGCATAAGCGCGCATGCCCCAGAACTGGGTCGCCTGCTCGGGCTGGCGGGCGACGATGGTCAGCGAGCTGTTCAGGATTCCGCGTTCCGCCTGGAGCGCAGGCGCCGGCGCGATCAACGCCGCGAAGTCGCGCCCGCCGATCCGGTGGCGCCCGCCGAACGCCTCGAGCAGCGGCCAGGCTTTGGCCTCGACGATCCGGCCGCCGCGCGCATGGGGATGCTCCATGAAGAAGCGGCCGACGAGGTCGCGGCCGTTGCCCAGCCCCTGCGGCATCACCGACCGCGAGGCGAGCAGGAGGCGCGGATTCTCGATTCCGCCCGCGGCGAGGACGAACGTCCGCGCGCGCACCTCGAGCGTCGTCCCCGATGGCACCCTGGCGACGATCCGGTCGATCCTCCGCCCGGCGGGATCGGCTTCGATCGCTGTCGCGGTGGCGTGGAGGAAGACGCTGCAGCACGGATGCTCGATGAGGTCGCGGCAGCGGGCCGCGCCGAAACGGTCGTAGCGGCCGTCGAAGGCCCAGACCGGCACCGACAGCCGGTTGGCGCGAAAATCGGGGACCGGGATTCCGGCGGCGCGCAGATGAGCGGCGCTCTCCGCTTCCTCGGGAAGCCCAAGCAGCGGCCGGGCCTGGCGGTAGTAACGGCGCAGCTCGTCATGGCCGATCGGCCAGCCGGAATGCGGCAGCCACGGCCGGCGTTCGAGATCGATCGGATCGAGCTCGGCGCAGCGGCCGCCCCAGATGGCGGTCGTCCCGCCGAAGAAGCGGAGCCGGGCATGATCGAGCGGATAATAATCTTCTCCGACATTCTCGCCGGCGTTGAGGTCGGCAGTGTCGGCCTCATATTCGTCGCCGCCGCTTTCGAGCAGGACGACCTCGCGGCCCAATCCGAGCAATCGTCGTGTCAGGGTGATCCCCGCCGCCCCCGCGCCGACGACGCAGATTTCCGTTTCCCGTAATTGCGCCCCCCGAAGCGCGGACAGGTCGATCAGCATCTCGTCCCCCGACGAAGCTGGGCGGAGCGAGCATATACCAAAGCGGCTCTCGATACTCCTCGCTCCGGCACCGCCAGCGGAACGCATTCCTCGCGACCCCGTTACGGGCTCGATGAGCATCGCCCTGCCGACACCGGACAACAGCCTGTTCGAGCCGCCGCCCGAAGCGGTCGGCTTCTACAAGGAAAGCCTCCACCTTCTTCAGGAATCGGGGATCCCATTCCTGCTTTCGGGCACCTACGCCCTCTCCTGCTTCACCGGGATCACGCGGCCGACCAAGGATCTCGACGTCTTCTGCAAGCCGTCGGACGCGCCCAAGATCCTAGCCTTCTTCAAGTCGCGCGGGTTCGAGATCCAGATGGAGGACGAGCGCTGGATCGGGAAGGTCTGGCGCGGCGACCATTTCTTCGATGTGATCTTCAACATCTCGTCGGCATCGATCCCGATCACCGACGAATGGTTCTCAGAAATCTACGAGGCCGAGGTCTACGGGACGACCGTCCGAGTCACCCCGCCGACCCAGTTCATCCTCTCCAAGCTCTTCCTGCAGACCCGCTACCGCTATGACGGGGCGGACATCGTCCACACCATCCTGATCAAGCATGACGAGATCGACTGGCAGTGGCTGCTCTCGGCGATGGAGCTCTATTGGGAGGTGCTGCTGATCAACATCCTCAACTTCCGCTTCGTCTACCCGACCGAGCGCGACCTCATCCCCCGCTGGCTCTACGCCGAGCTGATAGAGCGCCTGAAGGCGCAGGACGAGATGCCGCCGGCATCGATCAAGATCTGCCGCGGCCGGCTGATCAGCCCGACCGATTATGTCGTGGACGTCACCGAATGGGGCTTCGCCGACGTCGTCGGCAAAGGCGTGGACGAGAAGCATGAACGACCCCTCCACCACTGAGACACAGGGAGACGGCGCCCCCGGCGAGACGATCACGGTCGCCGCGATCGGCGACCTCCATGTCACCGAGCATGGCGAGCACCAGTTCAGGGACGTCTTCGCGGCGATTTCGCGCGAAGCGGACGTCGCGGCCCTCTGCGGCGACCTCACCAATTTCGGCAAGGTCAAGGAGGCGGAACTGCTCGCCGCCGATCTCGCCGCGCTGACCATCCCGACCGTCGCCGTGCTCGGCAATCATGACGTCGAGGCGGGCTGCGAGGAGGAGGTGTGCCGGATCCTCAGCCAAGCCGGGGTCACCATCCTGGACGAGCAGGCGGTGGTGATCGAGGGCGTCGGCTTCGCGGGCGTGAAGGGCTTCCTCGGCGGCTTCGGGCGCGGCGAATTGGGCGCCTTCGGTGAAGAAGCGATCAAGACCTTCGTCGACGAGGCGCGCAACGAGGCGCGCAAGCTCGAAAATGCGCTCCGCTCGCTGCGCACCGACCGCGCCGTCGCCGTGCTCCATTATGCGCCGGTCGCCGATACGGTGGAGGGCGAGCCGCTGGAGATCTTCCCATTCCTGGGCTCGTCGCGGCTCGCCAATGCGGTCGACCGGTTCGACAACGTGAAGGCGGTGGTTCACGGCCACGCCCATCGCGGCCGCTATCGCGGCGCCACGCCGCGCGGGATCCCCGTCTATAATTGCGCGCGATTCGTTGTTCAGGAGGCCATGGGCCGTCCCTACGCGCTGATCGAGGTCTAGCGCGCCGGCTGGGCTCGGGCCGGAGCCTCCGCGGGGCGCGCCTGGGGCTGGGCTTGGGGCTGGGCTTGGGGCTGGGCCGGCGGTTGGGGCGCCGGATCGAGCAAGGCCGCAGTCTCGATCGCGTCGAGCGCCGCGCGGGCGGAGACGTAGCGGCGAGCCTTGGCGATCCAGTCGGAGGCTTGGCTGGCGCCCGGCATCCGCATCACCTCGACCAGGGCGTAATTCACCTCGCCGGCCTGCATGTGGCTGTAGGCGCGGCGCAGGCGCTCGGAGGGAATGGTCGACTGGGTGCCCTCGCGTCTGATGCTGACGAGGCTGGCGAGTTCCGCTCGGACGCCGTCCCACCAGCTGCGGTCCGGCCCGCCCGAGGCGAGGCGCGGGCCGAGCTCCTCGAGCTCGCGCTGCAATTCTTGGAGGGTGACGGGCTGGCGGGCGGCGGTGATGACCATGCCCACCGCCTGGGGCTGGTTCTGGCCGAAGCGCTGGCGCAGCAGATGCTCGATATAGCCGAGCGCGACTCCGCGATCGAGCGCGCGGCGGGCGGCGAAAGCGACGAGCAGCCCCTCGGCGCGATCGGCATTGCCCACCGCGGCGCGCGAAGCATTGTCGAGCTCGGTGAGACGCTGCTCGAGCCGAGCGACGCGACGCTGGGTTTCCGGATCGATGACGAAGCGCTGCTCGCCGGCGGTCGTCGGGGCGAGCGCGGTCTCCGCCTGCCGGGCAGGCTGGGGCGCCGGTGCCGGCGCTGCTGCGGGCGGAGGCGGCTCGGGCGCCACGCCCAGGAACATCGCCGCACCCTCCCAACGGGTGAGCAGCCACCCCATCGCCGCGAGCCCGACCAGGAAGGCGGCGATCGGAAGGATCAGCCGCGACCACCAGGGGCGCGTGCGCTCGTAAGCGGGATCATAGTCGACGCCGGCCATTAGGGCGCCTTCTGGCACAGCTGGACGGCAAGCTCCAGCAAAGCCGAATCGCGCGGCG